>PBBE01000047.1 GCA_002716485.1 Actinomycetota bacterium | reverse complement strand
TCCAAAACAAAACGACAAGCAACGCGATGTCCAAAAAACGACAAGAAACGCGATGTCCAAAACAAAACGACGAACAACGCGATATCCAAAACAAAACGACAAGCAACGCGATATCCAAAACAAAACGACAAGCAACGCGATGTCCAAAAAAAACGACGAGCAACGCGATGTCCAAAAACGACGAGCAACGCGATGTCCAAAACAAAACGACGAGCAACGCGATGTCCAAAACCAAAAATAAGTCACGCGTTATTGGGCTGAGCAGTGGTGTCAGGAGAGAGGGAAGTTTAGTAACCCTAAACGACCGAACTCATGGCGCCGCTGATCAGCCCAAGAACGTGTGACTAGGGGTAGAGGTGAAGAGGCGGGGGATATCCTTGTGATCAACACCAAACACCACTCCCCGCGCCCCCCACGCCAACAAGCAACGCTGCAATGACTTTTCTTGACCAATCCCAAATTCACAGGCCATCATAACGCGATCCGCAGGAAAAGAGTCACATAAACGACGATAATAACTAAGCCCATTTTCATGAGCAAGCAAGGCGTTTTGAGGCTCATAGTCACGAACAGAGGGATCAAGGGTCTGATATTGATCTGCTGAGATATAAGGAGGATTAGACAAAACCAAGATAGGGTGTGGCGTTGCCATCATCGAATCAAAGCGATGTTGATAGGAAAAAAAGTCATCTAAGATCCATTCAATTCCCGTCACTTGAAATCGGGCCGCATTACGCAACGCCAACTCGTGGGCAATGGGATTAATATCCCAAGCAATAACCGTAGCATTGGGACACCGAATCGCCATTTCAATACTAAGTACACCAGCCCCAAAACCCAGTTCTAGACAGTAAAAAGGCCCTTGAATCTCAGACACCAACTCTAAGGCCGCCTGAAGCAAGAGCTCTGTCTCAGGCCGAGGCAAGAGCACCCCGGGTTCAACATCATAGACATGCCCCATAAACTCAATATCACCTAAGACCAAGCCCAAGGGCTCACCATCCAAGCGCCGCGAAATCATCGCCTCAAAAGCAGACAGAACCGGCTCTGACAATACCTCTGACAAAGAGGCCATTAACTGAGAATGGGAAACCGACATACACCGAGCCAAGATCCATTGTGCCTCTTGATCCGGCAGATCAGTAATAGCGCTCAAGCGACGAGAAGCCGTCTTCAGTACCAATGAAAGGGTCATTGGCTTCCTTGCAATTTCTCCATACAATCAGCAGCAATCAACGCATCAATCATACCTTCCATATCCCCTTGCAAAAACGCTTCCAAGGTATATAAGGTCATATTAATCCGATGATCTGTCACCCGCCGCTGAGGATAATTATAGGTCCGAATCTTTTGAGACCGGTCCCCACTACCCACTTGAATCTTTCGCGCCTGAGCAGACGCTTGAGCCTGATCTTCAACTTGCTTCTCATATAACTTTGCCCGCAACAATCGCATACACCGGTCCTTATTTTGGAACTGAGAGCGTTCATCTTGACAAGCCACCACCAACCCTGTGGGAATATGAGTAATCCGCACCGCTGAATCCGTCTTATTCACATGCTGACCACCGGCCCCACTGGCACGATAGGTATCAATACGCAAATCTTTAGTCTCAATATCCACATCCACCGCTTCCACTTCCGGCAAAATCGCCACAGTAGCCGCAGACGTATGAACCCGACCGGACGCTTCCGTTTCCGGCACCCGTTGAACACGATGGGTCCCACTCTCAAATTTCAAACGACTAAAGACCTGTTTCCCAGCAACCAAAAAGCAAATCTCTTTCACCCCACCTAAACCGGTCAAGCTCTGTGACATGACCTCCACTTTCCACTGCTTCGTATCCGAATACTTCTGATACATCCGATATAACTCTGCACAAAATAAAGACGCTTCTTCACCACCGGTCCCAGCCCGAATCTCCACAATCGCATTCCGATGATCGTTAGGATCCGCTGGAACAAGAAACCGCTTCAAAGACATCTCCAAACGCGCATGAGACTCCTCAAGCCCATTAATCTCTTCCTGAGCCAGCTCCGCCATCTCAGGATCTGATAACATAGCACGGGCCTCCGCCAAGTCCCTCACACACGTCTGATACTCCCGAAACTGTTCCACCCCCTGCTTTAACTCACTATGAGCATAAACCAATTCCTGATACTTCTTTTGATCCGAAATCACTTCCGGATCACTCATCTTCAGCTCAAGGTCCTCAAATCTCTGTTCAAGTTCCTGAAATTGATCTAACACCACTCACTCCCTATTATAAAGACCGATTATGAACACTATAATCAGTGAATGACAACGCAGTCACCCAAATAGATTAGCCAATAAGTGCCACATTTAGGCAATCCCTATTTCTTATCCGCCAGCTGATACTTCTTACGAAACTTCTCAATCCGACCCTCTGCATCCAAGATCCGGCTCTCACCAGTAAAAAATGGATGACAAGCGGAACAAATATCAACACGTAGCTCCTTTAATGTCGTCATCACATCAAATGTGGCCCCACACACACAAGAAGCCACAATCTGTCGCGCCTCAATTTTAGAGATATCAACTTGATTCTTCCGTTTACTTTCTTTCTTTGCCATATTAACGTCCTACTTCCAAGACTTAGCTTGGTAAATTTTTAAGTACATCTAGGGTATCTTACTTTATTTTCCCTGTCAATAAGCCCTATAAAATACAAATCCAAAGCTCAAGCCTCAATAAAGGCCATTAGCACTTCATTATGCAAATAAATCCCTTTCTTAGTAAACCGCAACCGCCTTGAATCATACTCTATTAACCCTTCTAAAACCAAACGATCCGACACATGAGGATAATCATCCTGAAGAGAATGTCCAAACCGATGTTGGTATTGATCCAAAGAAAACCCTTCTAAAACCCGTAAATTAGCCAGCAAGTACTCTGTCCGATAATGAGTATCTGACAATGGCGTTAAAGGGGTCAAGAAAAAAGGCGATGTAGGGTCTTTAAGGTAAGTTTTTAACGAAGAACACTGAGAAAATCGCGCCCCCAACAAAAAACTATCCGCCGACGGACCCACCCCCAAAAAAGAATCAAAATGCCAATACGCCAAATTATGACGACACTCTTGACCTGGCTTAGCAAACGCCGAAACCTCATAATGCCGATACCCGGCCCCAGTCAGCACCTGAATAACCCGCTCATATATCTCAAAAGACACCTGTTCACTGGCCACCGGTTCAGACCGCTGGGCAAATACGGTATTGGGCTCTATAGATAATCCATACACAGACACATGCCCGGGATCATAAGAAGCCAATTGATCCAAAGAATATTGAATGGCCTTAATACTCGCCCCTTGAATACCAAA
This sequence comes from Actinomycetota bacterium, assembly GCA_002716485.1. Taxonomy (GTDB): domain Bacteria; phylum Margulisbacteria; class Marinamargulisbacteria. The sequence goes on along the minus strand of PBBE01000047.1, from coordinate 44,301 downwards.
CATCAAATCAATGTTAATCGCCAATGCAGGGTATTGGCCCAACAATGCCAACGCCTCAAGCACCGTATCCACCGAATGAACCCGCCCCAAAACACTTAACTCCTCTGGCACAAATGATTGCACCCCCAAACTCAGCCGATGCACCCCAGCTTCAGAAACAGCATCCAAAAAAGGTCGACTCACACTTTCAGGGTTCGCCTCAAACGTAATCTCCGTTAATTCCGAATCATCAAAACAACGTCGCACCTGCCCCATAATAGCCAAAATAGAAGCTGGAGATAACATACTTGGCGTCCCACCACCAAAAAACACGGTCTTCACCCCTAGCCCTAGCCGCTCAAAACCACTCAATTCCTCACATAAAGCAGTGACATAAGCCAACTCTAAATCTTCACGCCACGTCGCCTTACTAAAGGCACAATACGGACAAAAATGTGAACAAAAGGGAACATGAATATACAAACATATGGATGACGGCAGCTGGGAAAGCAACCTCGAATTAGGCCCTTCAATCATGCCTCTAACGAGACGAGACATCCAATTCCAAGTGATTCCCACATTTCGGACATACCGGTTTCCCTCGACTCACTTCCCCACACTTGGGACAAAACTGCTGACTAATATTACCCACATGTTTGGGTCGAAAAAACATATAAACGGCCAGAAAAAAAGGACTAATCAAACTTAAAGCACTAAAAATTATTCCATAACCCAAACGCCCACGACGATAAGAGTCTTGAAGAATAAACACTATACTTAGCGCCGAAACCCCAATATGAACCAGCGGTAACAACATCAGAAAACTAAGAAGTCGTCTGAAGCGTTTGCTGAGGAACCCGTTTCTTCATACTCACCACGGTCCCTTTCCCAGGCTCAGAATGAACATCACATTCATCCATTAAATTTCGTACAAACGTCAGGCCCAACCCCAAGTTCAATGAATCCTCACGCAATACCCCCGTCTTCATCGTCTCTAATACCGAAACATCAAAGCCCTCACCAAAGTCTTGTACCTGAATCCCCAATGACTCATCCGATACGGTAAACACAACATCAATCATATTATCTTGAGGACGAGTACTTTTAGCATAGGCATGCTGAACCACATTGGTACACGCTTCTGAAACACAAATCTTAATATCTTCAATTTCTTCCACTGTAAAATTCAACCGATTGGCCAAACCGGACACCGCCAAGCGAACAACACTGACTAACTCTGGAACTGAGGGAACTTTCATTGATATCTGAAGGGGTAAATTTTCGGTATCCATAAGATCTCCTTTTTGGCTTTTTTTAGACGGTGCTAACACGAAGCAGCTCCTCTTGGTCTGCCACTAAATGAATATTCTGCCGACCTATCCCAGACACTTCATACACTTTACGTATTTGAGGCTGCGACGTCAAGACATATACAGTGCCTGATTGATCCGCCATCTGCTTGGCCATATATACAATCACACCTAACCCTGTAGAATCAATATAACTGGTCTGATCCAAATCCAACACCAACTTACTAGGCGAAGCATCTAAAATAACTTCTGCTTTCTCTTTCACCATCGGACAAGTATGAACATCAAGCTCCCCTTGAATCTGAAGAACATCCGAAGAAAAGGCCTCATTATAAGACTGAGTCACTGAAAATTGTGTCATAAGCCACCTCCTTATAAAAACTACTTGAAAATAAATATACCACCAGTATACCCCATCCAGGCTCAACAATCAATTCTTCACTCCACTTAAACACCTAAATTCAGACTTGTATTTCCCTATCCTAATCGTCAATAATAAAACTAGAATGAAACAAAACCTCTTCCTAATTAAACGATCAACCCGACTCTTCCAAGGGATACTAATCCTTTGCTTATGTAGCCCCATCACCAACACCACCGCAAAAGAACCCCTTTTTAAACGCCAACACCAAAGCCAACACACCCTCATGGATACACCCATCTACGGAACCATCACCAGTCATCCCAATACCTTTAACATGCCACACTCACAAGCCAAGCCCCCTGCCAACCAACACAGCAGCAGTGATGAAGTGATTCATGAAGATATTGCCCCCATCCAACTTGAAAAAGCCCCCTTAAATTACCCCAACCCATTCCGAATCAATTCTGGCACCACCCTCTACTATCACTTAAACCAAAACGCAGATATTAACATCGACATTTATGATATGAGTGGCCAGCGGGTCTACCAGGCCCAGTTCTCATCAGGAGAAAGCGGCGGAAAATCTGGGATCAATACCTTTTCTTTTTCCAAAAAATCACTCCCCAATAGCGCGTTAAGTAGCGCCATTTATTTTTATCTAATTTCAACTAAAAAAACCATCCTTGGTAAAGGTAAAATGGTAAGCCTCCCATGATCAATAAACGCCCTACCTTCGCTATAATACTCCTACTCCTAAGCAGCCCCAGTTGGGGCAAGCAAAGCCAATCATTTTTAGCCAGTCACTTGGGCAATAGTGCCAAAATGATCGGCAGCGGCAACATCCAAGGCTTTTCAGATCATGCCAGCAGCGTCTTCGGAAACCCAGCCACAATTGGGCGTATCAAATCGCCATCCTTTTCCTTATTTAACACCCGTATCCTAAACGAAATCCAGTACCAACAATTCGCGAGCACGTTCCCATTCAAAAACATCCCCATGGGAATCGGCCTAATGAAAACCAGTGTCTCGCAGTTACACCACAGCACCCTGATCAATGACTACCCAATCATTCACCACAGCTTTCATTATCAACACCTAGAACTCAACCATATCATCGCTACCCGCCTATCTCCCCATGCTTACCTCGGTCTCAAAACATCTTGGATTCGCACTGAAATCGACCAGAATATATTCAATAATATCAATGCTGGCATCGGCGCATATTGGACCCAATCCGCCCATCACTATTCCCTGATTATTAATCACCTGATAAAGCACCCTTTCCATCAAAACTACCAAAACCAACGCATCAGCGCCCACTACCCCACCCAAATCATCATCAGCCATCAATTCCAATCCAGACACTTTAGCATCAGAAGCCAAACCAAAAGCCACCCCACCCGAAACGCCATGATCAGCGCACTAGGCATCATTTTACATCCCACACAAGTCTCGCTCCTATCGATATATTTTGGATATTCCCAACACCATAACCTAGACCTCATACAAGCAAGTACCGGGCTAAGTCTTAATCTAAATCAACTCCAACTCCAATACGCATTCTTACCCAACAGCCATCCTCAAGTCCCCCAGTCCCACCTGTTTTCATTACATTGGTCACTTAAAAAAAAGACCTAGTAGTCGCTTAAAAATTGGACTCCAGGCCATAAAAAGGATAGAATAAAGGAGCCCGTCTATATCAAAATCACAAGTATTTAGGACCCAACTTCAATGAAACGCTATTTCTTTCAAATACTTATTTGGAGCGCCCTTATCTCCGGCCTATTAATTAAAAATAGCAGCCCTATCATAGCGGCATCCAAAGTCATCCCCATCACATTAAACCTTTCTGACCAAAACGGCCCTATTAACGGCTACAAGCGAGTGAAAATCGCACTATTTTCAGATACCACCGCAACCGCTTGGAGTGAAACATTAATTGGGGTCTCTTTTGTGGATGGCCATGCTGATCTTACCTTGGGACATAGCACCCCTTTAACCCCAAACCTACTTGATATCCCCACCCCAAACTTGCAATTTAGCATCGAAGGGGCGGAGTCCTATACCATTGACCAAGTAACCATCCCCCTAACCCACTCACTCACAGCCGCCCCCTATGCAATTGACCTAGTCCCATCATTATTTGGTAACGAGCAATCCATTAAGGTTAAAAGCATTACAATTAACAATGGTAACGAAATCCAAGCACTAAGTACCGACATCACCTTTACCAATCCAAGTGATAATAAAATTGCATCCCAATTGGCCATTGTCGAATACATCAAAGAAAACGGTGGAAAATGGAAAGAGCGTGATGACAGCGATGAAATTTATTATCTCTCTGGCAATGTAGGCGTTGGCATCACCAACCCAACCGAGAAACTTCATATCAAGAACGGGTCCCTTCTTTTAAATTCTGGAACCGCGATTAACAACTTTAGTACCGATACCTCCCTTGCTGGCAATAGTGACAACAGTATTCCCACTGAAAAAGCCATCAAAACCTATGTGGACGAAAATGCAGGGCGCTGGGAAGACGGCAGTGAAGCCAATGAAATTTTCTATAATAAAGGCAATGTCGGTATTAATACCACCAATCCCAGTGAAACCCTTGAAGTCAAAGGCACACTTCTCCTTAACTCAGGGGTTCCAGTCAACGAGTTCAGTAGTGATGCCACCTTTACAGGAAATAGTGATAGCGCAATTCCTACTGAAAAAGCCATTACAAGCTATACTGAAAATACGTTTTATAAAAAAGTTGACCTTGATGATGAGCCAACAGGCGCCGGTCGAATCCACTACAACTGGCTATCTAACGTTCCCGCCGGGGCTGGTGGCGGATTAAATGGAAATGAAGTAAGAGACGAAGTAATCAAAATGGTCAATGACAATACAGAGAATGGCATTTCTATAGATGGCGCTGGCAGCCATCCCAATAAAACACTAAGCTTTGATGTCAATGATCCCGTTATTACACTTACTGGTGATATTACAGGAACAGCCACCATGACCAATTTAAGCAATACCAATATCACCACCACCTACGCCCAAGAGGTCCCTGCCAACCGTCTCCCCATCATTGCCATAAGCAAGGGAGGTACCGGCGGCACCACTGCAGAAGCAGCCAGAACCAATTTAGAATTAGGAAAAATCAATGACTACGGTGCCGGCATTAAGATCACCGGCGACTTACATGTCACTGGCACCACCTTTATGGCAGGAACCCCCGGAATGGCACTCAGCACACCATCTGATCGGCGCTTAAAAAAAGAGATCAAGGCCATTTCAACTCCCATAGCTTCCCTTTCTGAACTCAATGGGGTCACTTATGAATGGCGTCAAGACGAGTTTCCCGAACGGTCCTTTCCAGAGGGCAGCCAAATCGGTTTAATCGCCCAAAATGTCGAAGATATTTACCCAAACCTAGTAGGCACCGATCCCAGCGGATATAAAACATTGAACATGACGCCATTAATCGGTCTTATCATTGAATCTATTAAAGCCCAACAAAGCGAAATTAATGCCCTTAAATCAGAGAATATTGCCTTAAAAAATGAACTAGAAAGGCTAAGTCGATGATCAAAAGGCTGCATATCGAAGTCAGTACAATCCTTCTTTGCTTAGGCCTGATTATCGGCTGCACATCCAGCCCCATCGATAATTTAACCGCCACTGTTAAATTTGACGATTTTCAAAGCATTCCAATGATCTCATCAATCGAACTCGATAAAGCCACCCAATTTATTACCATCAAATGGATTATCAATAACCCCGAAAATGTAGACCATTACAAATTGGCTTTCAAAACCGAAGGAAGCACCCAGCCCTACCAATACATCCAACAATTCCCTGTTGAACCTAATAAAAACAACCAAGACCTACTAATTATCACTGAAAATATTTCCATTAACAATGCCATCATATACCAATATATCCTTGAGCAAAAGTTAAGTGAAGGCTTTACTACTTATAATTTTATTTTACAAGCCATTTCAACTAGAAATTACACATTTTCATCATCCTCACCCAAAGCACTCAAATATACCGGATTTATGTCCCATCAACTCAATATTACCCCCAATGACGCACTCATCCATCCCACGGGCATTACCCTAGATAGCAACAAAAATATTTATGTATCAGACACCCTAAACTCTCGAATCCAAAAATATGCCCCCTCTGGCAGCTTAATGGCCACCTATGGCACTGCAGGGTCTGGCGAGTTTCAATTTAGATATCCCCGAGGACTCACCTATGACGGGAGCAGAATCTGGGTCGCTGATTCTGGTAATAACCGTATCATCAAATTTGACCCTGATAATTGGGGAGAAAGTGGAGATCCCTTTATCCCGATCAACAATCTAGATAACCCCATTGCCGTCAGAGCCAACCCAAGCAATCTCACATCGGTGGTCTATAGCAGCCTCGATGACCACCGGATCCACACTGGCCCCACAAGCTCATTCCAAGACAGTAACGCCACCTTATTTGCCTATGATCTGGCCCATTATGATAACGATGTCTACATCGTCAACAAAGAATTAAGTATTGTACAACGATTAAGCAATAATGAGCTCACCCAATTTAATACAATTAAATATGGTACCAGTACAGGCAATATCAAAAGCCCAGAAGGCATGGCCATAGATAGCGCCAACCACCATCTATACGTTTCAGACACGTTTAATCATCGTATCCAAATATTTGATATAAGAACCGGCCTTCACGTTGCCAACTGGGGCCAAGAAGGCAGCGATACAGGTGAGTTTAAATTCCCTCGTCAATTACACTATGATAGTAGTGCCCGCACCTTATATGTCGTTGATTCTGGTAATAACCGAATCCAAATTTTTAAAACTAATGACGACACATAAATCACCTTATTTACCCATCCTGATTATCGCCATCCTCTTGGGGACCTTTTTTCTATTCAGAACCCCCAATAAAATCACTAACTGGCTATCTGAGCGTCGCCCCCATCAATCCCTATCATTTCCAGAACGACAAAGCCTTAAAATTAAAGGAGACATCCATCTACTACTCAAAAAATTCTATCCTGAAACTGCCTTTATCATCGCCGTTAACTTAGATATCCCCGAACATCGTATCCAAAAATCTAAAGAACTAACCCCAAATCGAATCATTACCCAACGCCAACAAAAACTAAATGGTGATATCATTCCCCAGGTCCCGCTTAGACAATCTGCTCAAATGTTACAACAGCTCTATAAAGACGGACTTAAACTTCCTGGGCTCATTACCCAACGTCAAAGTAATGAATCCGCACTACCAGGCTTTCCTGGCGTCGTCGTCGAAAGTATTAAACCAAGCATCCCCAAAGAAAAAATACAAAAGGTAAATACCAGTATCTCCGAAAAGATTGAATCCATTTACTACAATGAAACCAATGAAACTATTTCCAGCCCCAAAAACATAATCCAACAAATGCAAATCCAAATTTTACTTGATAGCGCTTCCACACAACTAATCCCCATTGACACCGACACTTTAAAATCACTTATCCAATCAATCTCAGGATTTAACCCTACACGACAAGACCAACTCGACATCCAATACACCCCATTTCAAGGCCCCTTATTTATTATCCAACGCTTTCTTGCCCGACATAAACCCTTTTTTGATACCACTAAATCTTTTATTGCCGCTCAAGACTTCAAATTATTTATTACTAGCATATTACTCTTACTTCTCTACTTTCTAACAAAACTAGGACTATTTCTTCGACGTCAAATCAAAGAAAAAAAAGCAGCCATTTTAAAAAAACAAGAAGACGCTCAAAAAAAAGCAGCTCTAGAAGCAAAACGACAACTACGACTTTTTAAACAGAAACGAAAAGAACTGGCCAATATCTCATTAAAAAAACCAGAAGCAGTTGCCCACACCATTATGGGCTGGATTAAAGACCAAGAACAAGAAGGAGACATCAATAATGAATGATGATACCTATACCCCTATCCAAAAAGCAGCCATCTTGCTCTTATCTTTAGAGGTCGAGTCCCCAGGGGTAACCCATGAAGTACTCAATAAACTGGGAAAAACACAAAGCACCCAACTCCTACAAAGCATGTCAAAGTTAGGACATATTAAAGAAGATATCTCCTCACCAATTATCGAAGAATTTCATACCCTATTAAACGGAAAGCGATCCCACTTTGGTGGTGAACTACTCCCCAGCCATCTCTTTGAACAATCATTTCCAGATATTTCCCATGCGTCATTATTTGAAAAAAGTGACCAATTATTCCACTTTCTTAACCAAGTTGATAATGAAAAGCTCACCCAATTTTTATTAAATGAACCACCGCAACTAAGCGCCCTTATTTGCTCTTTTTTACCGGAAGACAAAATGGCCCAACTATTATCCCAATTTGAAAAAGACATCAGTATTCTCATCACCTCAAAACTACTCAAAATAGACATCCCCAATATTAGCTTGGCTTGGAAGATCCATCATCACCTCAAAGACCAATTATTAAAAGAAAAAGTGAGCAAAGAAAGCACAGATCCATACCTCAAATTATCCTTAAGTCTCGAAGTGATGAACCCTGAACATATGAGTGCAATTATGACCCACTTTGAACAAAGCGACCAAGAAGCCAGTCAAAAAATCAAATCCTATATGCTTGAATTTGGAGACTTAATCAATCTATCTGATAAAGATCTTCAAAGTCTACTATACGCTATTGATCCATTAAGCACCTTAGCAGCAGCCCTTAGTATTTCTAATATCAACGTGAAAAATAGAATTCTAGAAAACCTCTCCGAACGACTTAAGTTCATGTTAGAAGAAGAAATCAGTAACTTGCCCAAAGAGCTCAATGAAAATGATGCCAAAATCGCCCAAAAAAATATTATTCAAACAGCACGTGAACTCGAACGAAACAACAAAGTCAACCCATTATCAGAACTAATCGAAAAAAGGGAGTAAGCACATGGACATCACCGCATTTTTAGGCGTATTATTAGGTTGCGGGCTCATTATTCAAGCCATTGGCATCGAAAAAGGAATCCATTTATTTGTACATCCAACCTCATTTCTAATTGTCATGGGCGGCACTTTCGGTGCCACCCTCGTCCATTTCCCATTAACCCAGCTATTTCGAATTGGTGGCCGGTTAAAAGTTATTTTCTCGCCACGAGGCAGAGACTACTTACAAGACATCAAACACATGAGCGAAATCGCCACTAACTACAAAAAAAATGGCCGCTTATCTCTCGAAAAAACCGTCAAAAAAACCCAAGACCATTATTTAAAACATGGTCTTCAACTACTCATTGATAATATCCCCGTCAAAGAATTAGTTCCCATCTTAGAAAAAAATATTGACTTTATCCAGTCTCGACATAACCAAGGTATCCATTTTTTTGAGCAAATGGCCCAATATGCTCCAGGATTCGGATTTATTGGCACATTAATTGGACTGATTAACTTACTGTCAGAACTAGAAAGCCCTGAGACGATTGGTCCTAACATGGCCATCGCATTGATTACAACATTCTATGGCATCCTATTGGCGAACCTCATTTTTCAACCCCTATCAGGTCGTCTACGAATTGCAAGTAATGAAGAACTAATCCAAAAGAAAATGCTCTTAGAAGGCATCATCTGCATTGCCCAAAAAGAGACCAATTATATGATCTATGAAAAAATGTCCATGTGCCTACCCGAAAAAGAGCGTAAAAAGCTCAAACCAAACAAATGAATGAATTAAACGAGCAACCTAAAAATCATTTTATTGTCTGCTGGGCAGACTTATTAACTCTATTACTCGTCTTTTTCATTTATTTATACTCTATTTCTGAAATCGATATCGGAAAATATATTGAATCACAAGCGTCATTAAGCAATACATTCAGCAACAATAACGACTCCCCATTCAATGACCTTTTAAATCAGCAAAAACAACTCCAAGACATTAGCGATACACTAAATGCCTATATTATAGAAAACCAACTTGAAAATGATATTGAAATCATCCAAACCCCCCAAAATATCCGTATTAATCTAGGTTCAGAAATATTATTTGACTCGGGTAAAGCCAGCATAAAAACAAACACCTCCAAAATATTAATTAAAATCAGCCATCTTCTTCAACAAAGTAACGGCCAAATTATTATTGAAGGTCATACCGATAATATTCCCATCCAATCCGATATCTATCCATCTAATTGGGAACTATCTGCTGCCAGAGCATCTGCCGTAGCCAGACGACTAATTCAATCTAAAATTAACTCACACCGTCTTCGTGTAACTGGGTATGCAGATACCAAACCAATTGCACCGAATACCTCCAAACAAAACAGAGCCAATAACCGCCGTATTAGCATTCTCGTTAAAGAAACGGTACAATAACATAGGAAGGACGTCCAATGACACAATTTGAGCCATTTTATAAACAACTTGCACTCAACTTATCTGATCATATCGCATCACAGCTCAAAATTTCGATTCAAATGACTCATATTGAATTTAAGCACCAGCCCTTTAATGTCCTCCTAGAGCAATTACCTGACTTTAATTTCACCCTATTATTTGAAGAAAACAACCAACCCATTCTATTTAATTTTGACCTCCCTATTATCTATGCATTAGCAGACCGAATGTTAGGAGGTGATGGCATTGTAACTAAACGACCCGAACACATTTTAACATCAAGTGAATCCCTGTTCTCATCTCAACTGTCCCAAGATACTAAACAACTCTATCTTAAGCTCAATAAGCCCGTCGAGCTTACTCGCTGCGAAACCAAAAAAGAACAATGCCAATGCTTTTTTCCTGACCAACAACTACAAGTCGCTCAAATCCAATGTACCCTTAACCAAAAAGAGTTAGGCCTTATTCATATATGCCATAAGTTTGACCCCTTAAATGATGATCAACATGCGCATTAAGCCACAACTTATCATTTTATTAAGTCTATTTTGGGGCTTTTCAAACGGGCTTCTATTTGGCTTTTCCGGATCAAACGACCTCATCACAGTCCCCTCTGCCAAAATGGAAAAAATGGGGTTTACTGAATATGGTGCCATGTTTGATTACCGAGCCAAAACCCCGGACTCTGCCACCGTCTATTTTAGAACATTATTTTATTTACGCTGGGCACTATCCGATCGCTTTGAATATAACCTTAATGTCCAAGACACCATGAATACCCTTCATAGCTTTCACTTCGCCCCATTTGTAAGACAAAACAGAAAAAAAACCATCCAACATAATATTGGAATTGGTCTCAAAAACCTAGGCTGGGGAAGTATCCCGCAAATTGACTCTGCTCCTAATATTCCCATTATGAACTTATTTGCAATCTACTCCATTTCATCACTAAAATTTAACTCTAATTATCATATTGGAATCGCCTCTGATCGAATTAGACCCAATATCACACGTGTTGTAGGCGGTTTTGAAAAAAGCATGCTCTTTGGAACCATTATTGCCGAATATGACGGGTTTTCTCCGAATCTTGGTCTTAAATACAACCTAAAAAAAGCCCGTATTTATTTAACATGGACGGCGGCAAGACCCAAAATATTAGACCCTAGCCATGAAATACGATTATTTTCATTCGGCGTCAGTTATGCCAGCAATGTCTTAGATAGCCTCACTGACCTATTAGTAGGACGTCAAGAATTCAATTCAACTTACGATAATATCGACACTCGACTAAACAATCTAGAAGATGTGGAAAAAACCCATCAACTTATCAAACAAACCGGCTTTCTAAAAGACCTAGAAGAAACCCTATCCGACGCATTTGAAAAAGATGGCCTTCCCAAAGAAAGTTATCCAAGTAAACGGGCCTTTGTCCATATGCAGCGAGGCCTTGAGTTTTACTATGATGAAGACTACCAAAATGCCTTAAAAGAATACTTAAATGTGGTCAAAATCGTCCCCAATTCTGCAGTTGGCTTTACCCGACTTGGCTCCATTTACTTCAAACTTAAAGATTATAAGAAGGCAAAAGCAGCATGGAAAATGGCCCTACGAATTGATCCCAAAAACAAAGACATCGTAAACTATCTCAAACAAATCAAAAAAGAACTAATCAGAGAATCAAAAAAAACCCAAAAAAAAACCAAAGAAAAAAAAGATACCCCACAAAACAAAACAGAAACAATCCCCCAACAAGCCCCTATTAGCCCAAATAAAGCCATTAGCAACTAATCATGAGAATTATTCTCGGAACCTTTATTTTTATCATCAGTCTTTTAAACACCCCCGTTTATAGCACTGCCTTTCATTACCCATCCAGTTTAATCAATGTTCCAGGGACTAAAGCCCATCAAAGTGGAGACATTGAACTAAGCACGATTTTTGCACTAAGTCGAGATTACTCCCATGAATTTGACCTGATGCTCAATTACTGCCTCACTGAAAAAATAAAAGCGGGCATCACCATTTTAAGCCCCCAACAATTTGCAGCTAATATCCATTGGAACTTTTTTATGAAAAAATTAGTGGGTGCCTCCGGCGGAATTGCAAATATTAGCAACCAAAAACAACTCTCAAGCCGTTCTAATAAGATCGATGTGAGTCCCGGAAAAGAAAATTTTTATTCCCCCTATTTAACCACTTATTTCGGACCGCCCTTTTCAAGGCTACATATCGGGTTTGGCAAACGAGAATTCAGCTCCATCAAAAGCATCAGTACCAGCAACGGTCTCTATTATGCCTTTGAAATCAATATTTTTAATGGCGCCATTATATTCGAACATGACACCAAAGATTTCAACTTTGGATACCGGTTTCATGCGTCTAAAGAAACTGAAATTAATATCGCCCTCACCGAGCTTTCTCATTCAGGCGATGCCAACGAGGAATATAATAACGCCCCCTCCCGATACCTAACGGTAGGATTCACCCTAAAAAACAGCATGAAATCCGCCTATTCAAACCAACGTGCTGAAATTGAAGCCTATGAAAAAAAATACCAAAAACTAGGCAATAAAATCGAAGACTTATGGCACCAATACCAAGGTGAATTGGATGAACTTGAAAAATTACGGCTCACTTTATTAAAAGATGTAGATGGATTTAAAACCCAATTGGCCAGTAAAATAGAAGAAATGAGGCCCAGAAAAAAACATGACCTCCCATTTGAAGTCGCACCTAAGCAAAGCGGCAAAGTCATGGCCCTTTATTCTGACTCATTCAAATACTATTCACAAAAACGCTACCAAATGGCACTTAACAAGTTAAATCAAGCCATCCAAATTGACCCTACCCAACCACTACTATATATCCGGCTTGGCTCCATTTATTATGAATTAGGACTGGAAGACTTGGCCTTTGATAGTTGGCAACGTGCCATTGAAATCGATCCAAACAACAAAGAAGTAATAGAACTATTAGCAAAGTAACAGCCATTACTATTATTGAGTAATCACCAATCGTTGCTGCTGAAATCGCTTTAATTTCTTCACACTAGGCCCCCCAAAACGTTTTGAGATAGGCCCCGCATCTAAGGTCCATAACACAGGCACCACCCCCCTTTTTTTGACTTTAGCAAAAAAAACCTCAAGTACCGACATTGGCTGATTATAAATCAACACACTAAAATCAGTAAAACCATCATAGTGTGAGTCATAAAAAGTTTGTGCCAAAAAAGGAACCACCCCTTGAATCGGTATATAATTATTGCTCCAAGGTATCGCAAAAATCGCCGAAGTGCCCAAACGAAACACCTTTAAATATTGCATCATTTTACTAATCTGAAGCTGAACCTCTTCCTCTTCAATGCCCCTTCTTAAATTCGAAGATAAAATAAAAGATACCGCTTGTGTGGTTAAATACTCTCTAAATAATGGCAATAATGGCACTGGTTTCCATCCCATTAATTCAACTTGATTAAAAATTTGTTCCTGGGCATACATTAAAAACTCCTGTTCTTTTAATGATAAAAGCCGATCAATATCAAATAATTTTAACAAGGTCTGCTTTGAACGGCCCACTCCCAACACTTTCACTTGGAATCGCCCTGGCTCTTCAGGCAAGGTCACCGTCTTATAAAACTTACCCTCTTTATCCAAAGAAACCCAATCGTCCCCAATTTTAAGCCGTATAATATTCGTCGCTTGGCCCTTAAACAACACCTTACTTCGGGTCGTTTCAGACCAAGCCGATTTTGGTGACAAAAATATTAAATCAAGCTTCCCTTGAGCAACGCCTTCCAATGGCAAACCCAAGACCATCAGGCATCCCAGTAACATCAAACGAACGTACACCCTAAGACAATATTGATCCCAGTCAATCGGCAATCCTAACGAAAAAAGCTTGCCCAAGACAGTTCCTCTATGTAATATATGACCAGGAAGAATTCAAAATCCCGCGCACCCAATAAAGGGTAATCGGGGTATCAAACCCATCCGACATAAGGCCGCCACAACAATGCTCATCCAAATATATCACCAACACACAGTAACACCACTCAAAATAAGTTATTTTATACTAGGTCTTCCATCATAATTATATCATAATCAACCGAGATACTCAGTGAACAAAGCCCCAAATTTTAAGTTCAAAATCATCAAAACATCCTCCAAAAGCAAGGCGAGAGCCGGCGAATTATACACCCCCCATGGCATCATCAAGACCCCCGTCTTTATGCCCGTTGGCACCCAAGCAAGTGTCAAAGCCCTTACACCTGAGCAACTTCATGACCTCAATACCCAAATCATCTTAGCCAATACCTATCACCTATCCATCCGACCCGGTGCAAAGCTAATCCAAGACTTTAAAGGCCTTCATCAATTCATGAACTGGCAAAAACCCATCCTAACCGACTCTGGTGGCTACCAGGTCTTCTCATTGGCCCAAAACTGCAAAATTAGCAACAATGGCGTCACCTTCCAATCTCACCTGGATGGTCGTCCCCTAAACTTTACACCTGAACATGTCATTGATCTTCAATATGCCTATAACAGTGATATCATGATGCCATTAGATATTTGCTCACCTAGCACCCATAGTAAAGACCAAATTGCTAAAGACTTAATAAAAACCCATCGATGGGCGAAAAAAGCCCACTCACACTGGGAATCTTTAGAAACCAAGCAATGGCTCTTTGGCATTATTCAAGGCGGTCAATATCATCAGTTACGCCAGGAAAGCATTGATTATCTAAGCCACTTAAACTTTCCAGGTTATGCCATTGGTGGCGTCAGTGTCGGAGAAGACCCTAAGGTCCTCAAAGAAACCCTTGAATACTGCCTTCCAAAACTCCCCTCAAGCAAACCCCGATACGTCATGGGTGTTGGCCTGCCCGAAAACCTTCTTCATGCCATCCACGAAGGAGCCGACATGTTTGATTGCGTAATCCCCACCCGATTAGCACGACATGGTCAAGTATTCTTTCCAAATGGTCGTCAAAATATCAAACGCCAAGATTGCCAATCCAATCCCAACCCAATTGATGAACACTGCCCATGTTATACCTGCCAACATTTCTCAATCGCCTACCTTCACCATTTATTTAAATCAGGTGAACTCCTCTCTCACACCTTATTAAGTATCCACAATATCGCATACCTAATCAATACCGTTACCCAAATTCGTGAACAGATCTTAAACGAGCCCAACTAAGCCCCCTATCCTCTGCACTCCCAAAGTAAGCATGCTATAATATCAAGCATGAGACGCATTCTGATCCCCATCAGCATTCTTATCGTTACCATCTTATTAGGGACCTTGGGATACCCACTCGTATCACTAAGCCCAGTCTCATTTCTTGACAGTTTCTTTATGACCATTATCACCATTAGCACCGTGGGATTTGGAGAAACCGTCCCTCTAGCAGGAAATCCACCTGCAATCTTTCTAACAACCCTAATCATTATCCTAGGAATGGCAAATTTAGGGTTTGTTTTATCCAGCATTACTGCTATGATAGTAGGCGAACAAATCAATCATTTTTTTTGGACACAACGAGTGAAAAAAAAGATAAATCAGTTAAAAAATCATTTTATTATTTGTGGCGCCGGAATCAACGGCCACTATATTATCCAAGAACTTATCAAAACACAACGAGCATTCGTTGTCATTGAACAAGATAAAGAGGTAGTTGAAAAATTAAAAGCAGAATTTGATAATATCTTAATACTACTAGGAGATGCCAGCGAAGAAGACGTCCTCATCGAAGCCGGTATCGAACATGCCCAAGCAGTGGCATGCACATTACCACTAGATAAAGACAATCTATTTCTAACGCTTACCATCAAGCACACCAACCCCAACTGCACTATTATTTCAAAATTAATCACCCTCAAAAACCACCGAAAATTCCATCGCGCAGGCGCAACCTCTCTAGTGGTGCCCAATCATATCGGCGCCCTTCGCTTTGTCTCAGAACTAGTCCGCCCTAACGTGGTCAGTTTTCTAGATACCATGCTCCGAGACAAAACCCATCACCGAATTGAAGAAATCGTCATCCCTGAAAACTCCTGGATCGCAGGTAAGACCTTAAAAGAAATTAATTTAAGCAAAAAAATTGGCATCCAAATCATTGGTATTAGAGATCACCAAACAGGTGATTTTAATTACGCCCCCCAAGCAAGCACCAAAGTCCATATCAACGATACGCTATTCTCCATTTTAAACCCCAAACAAACCGAACAACTTAACGCCTTTATCAAATAACCCTACCCCTACTTAACTGAAAGAGAAAGGGCCTCCTCACGTCGCCCTTCTATAATACCTTGTCTAGGTAAATGCAAAATAAACGACGTCAAGCCTGCATCATTTGAAATCACATCAATTAACCCCTCATGCTCTCTTATTGTTTTTAATACCAGAGAAAGTCCTAATCCTACATTTTGATGTTTTGTAGTAAAAAACGGGTCATAGATCTCATCTAAGATATCTTGAGGAATCCCTTTTCCAGAATCTTGAACCAACACTTTCACCCCTTCCACTTGTTGACCAGACGCATTAACCCACTGACTCTCAAAGGTTTCTATTTGAATTTCACCATTCATATCAATGGCCTCAATCGCATTTAATAGTATATTTAAAAACGCCTGACTAATACTATTCGTATCCACATACACATCAGGAACCTCTCTAAAAATCGTTTTCACCACAATTCGTCGTTTCTTACACTCTGTTCGTGCCATCATTAACGCATCTTTGATCAACTCATTAATCGACATATTGACTCGTTTGTCCGAAACCGGGGTCCCATAGTTAAGCATATTCGTTGTAATACTCGACAACTGCAACATGCTCTGCTTCACAGATTGAGCATACGTTTGAACCAACTCTTTATCATGAATATTATCCAAAATTAATTCCATTCCCGATAAAATAAGCCCCATCGGATTGCGAATCTCATGAGCTATTCCTCTAGTCAAAGTCGCATAAGCCGAATGCTCTGATACTTTTTTCACCATTTTCAAACTCTGGTTTTTTTCCTGTTCAGCTATCTGCGTTTGCTTAATTTGAGACGAAACCCGGTCCTCTAAGTTATGAATTAAATCTTGGTTCTGCTCATGTAAAACTGCATTTTCAATAGAAATAGCGGCTTGAGAGACAATCACCTCTAACACCTGTAAGGAATCTTCAGAAAACCCATCAAAAACCAAGTTATTTTCAAGATACAACACTCCTGTTAATGCCACCTGTTTAAAAATAGGCAAACATAAGACCGACTTCGGTTCATTCTGAATCACATACGGATCCGTCCGAAATAACTTATGCCCCTCCGCGTTATGAATCAGCAATTTGGTTTTAGTAAAAATAACATACTGAATCAAAGACTTCGGTAACATATCCGCCGACTGAATCGGAACCGATTGAAACACCTTCATCTGATTGTCCTTCGGATCAAAGGATGCTTCCACAAAAAAATCAGTTCCTTTCTTTAGAATAATAACCGCCTTTTGTGCTCCCGCACTTTCCATGGCCACCTTCAATAATTGCTCTAATAAGGCCTTACAATTCGTCTCTTGAGATAAAGACTGACTCGCATTAATCAAACGTTTAAAATCCAGCCCTTGAGAAAAATTAAGCATAAACCCTTTAGATAAATTACATTTTTCATACAATGATTCAACCTTAAGCTTCATCTCTTGAACCCCCAAACTCAAGCCCCAATTCGAATAATAATGAACAGCCTCATTTAAATGAGTATACGCCAAATGGTACACCCCTTCTTCTTCATAAATATCCGCTAATGCTTGATGACACAAGCCTGCCACATGGGGCATCTGATCTTGAATGGCCAAACTCACGGCCTCATTAAAATAACGAACTGTGTTAAATGAAGGAGATCTCAAATGCGATAACTTGGCATCCAAAAACAAATAAATCGTCCGAAAATTTTCGGGACAGCGATCTTGAAACCCATCATAAAGTTTCACAATATAAGACAAACGTCGTCGATAAATCCATTTCCGTCTTAGGCTTGCACCCTGAAAGCCTTGATAAATCAATAAACTATAATAATAGATATACAACGGATAAATAACCGCCAAATGACGATCTTTAATCATACGCCAAAGCTGATCCCCAATCTCAAGCCCCTTTTCATATTGACTATCAAAAAAGCAAAAAACCATCATAAAGACGCCTACCGGTGACCCATCGTCAAAACGATCATCTAATTGTTTAAAATCAATTTGATTTATTTCATCAAAATGGCCACCACCACCCGCTAAAACCTGAACAAATTTGTGATACATATTTAAATCATCCACTAAGGTCCCATCTACTTTAATCAAGCTCATACTAGACGACATTGGCTCATCAGGAACCTCTGAAGTCGATTCAAGAGAAACCCCCATCCCCTTCAAATACCCAAAAATACGCGCTAAATGCTGCGATAACAAGGGCACCTTGACCCCCACAAAAAATTGATTCAAAAATGAAAATATCAAGCATATAACAGCGTAACTAGGTTGCCCTGCAAACATCAAATTACGAAATGCCTTCTCCAAACCAGGGGCTGTCTCTCTTAAAGGAATCTTCCAAATCCCTACCAACCCATAATAAGCCAACAAAGACCGACCAATCATCGTCGGGTCACCAAAGTGATTACTAATATCAATGGCCTTTTCAGAAAAAGTAAATGCCTCATCTAACTTATGTTGGGTAGTTAACCAAAATGAATACATGGTCAAACCAGAGGCCGAATTAGCAGAGCCTCCCATCTGATAAGACGCGGATAGTAATTTAAGAGACGATAAGGCAAACAGTTCATTATTCACCAAATGCACACTTGTATTTAATAGCTCAAACCCCCGAAACATCAACTCTAATCGCCGTGATTGTTGGGGATCTAAAACCAAATCCGTCTCAATTGGCAAATGAATAAATCGTTTAATCTTTTGCGCTTCCAAAATCAAAAACAAAATAATAACCGCCTTTATTTTGGGTAAATAAACCCCACAATGTCGCAACATCTCATAAGCCGTTTCCGTCGCCTTCCTAAAGTAATTTTGTTCAATTTCAACAAATAATTGCTCCATCAACACGGTGGCCTTATCCAAGCGCGACATACTATATTCAGATGCCTGGGAAATGGCATCTAAGGCCGCCTCATATCCCACACTAAAATACAAACACCTCACCCGTTCCAATAAAATAGAAAAACATAACGGCTGATCCCACTCATCATGCAAGGCATCTAAAAACTTTAAGGCAAAATCAAAATAAACCAAGGCCTTTTGATAATGCCCCGCTGCTTTCGACTTTTGACCCGCAAGTAAATTCAAGTTCACCAACTGTCTCGCCAAAGATTTATCCAAATACGCTCTGTCAGATAAATTAAAATGCTTCACAATCTTATATTCTGCAAACATCTCATCCAATTGATCTTGCTGCCCCAACAATAACTTCCCAATCCGAAAATGCACCTCAGATCGCTCCTGAGCCGCAACTTGATCATAAATAAAGGCACTAATCTTTGGATTCGAAAAATCAAAACTAGCTTGTTCTAGCACGTACGACTGCTCCCTTAAAGTTCGAGAAGAAAGCAAATAAATCGATTGGTTCACCATGACTAAAATATTATCGTCAATTAAGGTCAATAAATATTGAATTAAAACATCATTAGAAAAGCCCAATAAAGACGCCATTTGCTGCATGGTAAATGAATCTTTAAAGCATGCCGCATATTGAACCAATAAGCGAATATCATCTGAATAAGACCGATACTGACCCAAAAGCAAATTAACTGCTGAATCTGCCACTTTAATGGACTTCACCTGCTCCGAACTCCACTTCCAAATCGACGATTCCGTCAAATACTTAAAGTATCCTTCCTTTAATAAAAAGGATACACTTTGCCGGATATAGTGCGGATTCCCATGAGTCTTTTGTATAATAATGGCCGCCAATTCATCCAATCGCTCCACTCGATAGTGAAATGTATCTTTAATAAATGCCTTAATATCTCTTACCGTCAATAACGACAACTTTAATAAATGATAGTCATACATCGTTTTAGACGGCTGAACCAACACTGAATATACCAAATTCCCTTCCGCTAGCACCTCATCCCCAATAGTCCCAACAAACGTTACTGGTCGATCATTCAAAACCACTAAACTTTGAGAAATAAAGCGAATCGTGGCCTCATCTGCAAATTCTAAGCCATCAAAAATAAATACCAAGGGCTTCACTAAAGACACCACGGATAAAAACTGAACCACTGCATGGCCAAAATTAGCCACTTGAGTCGACTGAGTGACTTTGGTATCCAACTCAAAAAACTCCAATAACGCCGAATAACTACTACACAACTGCATCAACAAAGCCACATTCTCATCCGAAATCGAATGTAACTGCGGCCGAATCTCTTCTATTTCTTGTTCGTTGGTCTGAGAAATCAACTTAAATACCAGTTGCTCCAACAACTTAGTTAAGCCAAAGTAGGGCACTTCTTGATTTTTTGGCTGCAATGAAACCAACACAATAAATGGATACGGTTTAAACGCCCCATGTAATATAGAATGTGCAAACCGGGTCTTTCCAGCCCCTTTCTCGCCTTCCACTAACACCAACTGCGGATAATTTTTTAAGCTATTCTTATAAATACTCACCATCTGATCTTTTTCTTTTTGATGACCATAATATTGATCAGAAAGAACCACATTCCGATACTTCCCCTGGGTATCCAAAGGAAAGCTTACTGTACTTGCCAAGCGCTGAGTCTGAGAAATATCATAAATCAGACTATCAATATCCTGATACCGCTGATGAGGATCTTTATGCAACAACTTTTCAATAATTTTAAGTAACATTGGCGAAAAGTAGTCCGGCACCTTCCCCTTCAATCCAAACAACTCCCGAGGCGATTGGGTCAAATGGGCAAAAACCATCTCTTCTGGCTTCTCAAAATCAAATAAACAAGTGCCCGTTAAGCACTCATAAATCAAGCACCCCAAGGCATAAAAATCTGAGCGATGATCATAAGGCAAGGTCAATCGCTGGGTCCGTTCCGGCGCACAATAAGCCAATATAGATTTCCCTAAGGCCATATAAAACGGAACCGCCTGTTCAGATTCTGCATAAAATGAAACTGAAAAGAAATAACTTTCAAAGCTCTCTGAATCCACAATAATGGTATTCGGGTTCAAGTTCCCATGAAAAAAATCTGCCCCATATACCTTTTTGAGTCGGGATAATAAGGGTAAAATAAACGCATAAAAGTCCGACATACTCATCGGCCCTTTAGATAACAATTGCCCCAAACTAAGTCCCTTTTCAGGTAAATAAAACATCATCTTTTTATCAAACCCACCTGTAGGGCAATGCTCCAAAAACACCCCTTCCACACGCTCCGTCAACGCTTTAAGCACCCCCGATTCCTTCATAAAGTGTTGCAAAAGGGCCACATCTGACGACAAAAAATGCCGCTCTAAAACCCGGCGTCCCTGATAAGACAATAACTCATATTTTTCATGGATTCCTTCTAAAAACTTTTCCTCCACAATCACTTCTCTTCAGTAACAGTAGCAACAGCAGCAGCAGCAGCAAAAGCAAAAGCAAAAGCAGCAAGAACAGAAAACTCAACAGAACCAAAATTAAAATTACTAGTTAGACCATTATACTTTGTATTATAGTTAAAGACTCCACGAGCATCCTTATCTTCAGAAACTTTATCTTTTTGGCGAAATTTAGCTTCTATGGAAGATTTAGGTTTTTGGCGAGATTTAGCTGGTTCTTTTTTTCTATAGTTGGGGGCTTTATCGCGACTTAAAACTTGAAAATCATGAAAAGAATGTCTAGTTTTCATTTTAGTGTCTTGCCTCTCACTGCAGGGTGTGCCTGATAGATCCCCAGAATCTCTTTTAGACTCTTTCGACTTATGCTCTTTTGAAGAAACATCACCTTCAAGCTTACCTTGAGAACTATCTTTAGTATCCCTATTTTGAAAAACCAATGATCTTATTCGAATAGGGTTCATAAATTTTTCATTAGAGGAAATACACAAAATAGGTAAACCTATTTTGTCATATAAAGGCTTAACAAGAGGCTCTAAAAAATAACCAGCCTCTGCTAACAACTTTGGCCAAAATAACTTTGGACCAGCAGGACAACTCCCACTACCCGCACTAAACATAAATAGCTTCGAATTAGGATCAATAGTATGCCTAGGAAGTCCCCAACGCAATGAATCTATCCAACGCTGTGGATAAAATTCATCCACAGGCACCTCTTTTCCAAGTCGTCTTGTTCCAGTAGGATTAACCTCTACTTGAGCCCCAAATGAAATAACAGCATCTTCTCCTTTATAAAATCGTACACGTTGACCACTACGATGTTGCAAAACTAATTCCGAAACCAAGTTAGAATACTTACCTAAAAAAGAGAGTCTTTTTTGGATATCCATTCTTGATCCTGTAATAAACGGGGCTTTCAATCGAGCTGTCAATCTATCTCCACCATATATCACTTTTTTCTTAATTAAATGATCCCATATCGGTGCATCTACATCTATTTCCTTTTTCAAAACATCAATATAGCCATTTAAGTCCAGCTCTTTCTTATCACTTTTTAACTTTTCATTAAAAAACGCCTCCAAACGTTTATATTCTTCATCGTCTTTTGATAAGTAAGCATAATCATTAAAATGCTGAAAAACTAACACCAACTCTGATCTAGATAAATGATCCGCAAAAGAATACTGATCAGAACCAAGGCTGATTAACACCTGATGCTGAACTAATAAATCGGCAATACAATACTTAAGTTTTATGCTTTTATTAAGCAAATCTCCTTCTCTACGTAAACACCCTTCCAAAAGAGTGTCATTTACATCTCTGGTTACACCATGCAATTGCCCTATTAATGGCGGCGCATGACAAAGTGATTCTCTTAACAAAGCATCTAGATGCACCATTGCATCCGAGTTTCCAAGCCCAACGAACTCCTTTATAGGTTTACTGTCATTAATTGCTTTAAATACTAAGTTCAATTCAATAAGAACACCTACAATAAATGAATTACGGGCATCGTCTTCATCATAATTTTTATCGCTCTTATTAGCCAACCAAAGATAATCATAAATTGCAGATAATAAAGCAACACGGTATTTAAACACTTTATCTTTTTTCTCAGGACCCTCAAGTCCTTTAGTAATCTTTAAATCTTCCTGAATAAGTAGTCGCAATCTTTCAAGTCGAACCCTTGCCTGAATAACCATTTTAGAATCCTGATCCGTTTGTTCAACTTGCTTAACCTTATCCAAAAAAGCCTCAAAATCATTAAACTTTTCTTCAAATTCCTCTAGTTCAAATTCAATATTCCAAAACTCCTGGCAAAAATAAATAAAAAAAGCTTGGATTAAAGCGAAATAATTTTTTTTATCACTAAAATTCTCATTAAATTCTGACGATTTAAAATCAATTATTTTTCTAGACTTCCGTGAAAGCAAGGAGTCTTTACTAAACCATTTTGTAAAAAATAATCTTTTAAACATATGACTAGCGTCACCCTTTTTAACCTCCAATCTTGCTAACAAATTATTTGCGTCCCCCATGAAAAAAATCAGCAACTGCTGTATTGCTACTCGTGAAGTTAAAGATGCAATCGGTCCAACTGCACCTGTCTCGATTACCTTTTCAAACAATACATGTAAAACAAAAACCCTAAATTGTTTGCACCCATCTTCTTCATAACCATCAAAAAAATCACCCATCATTTTTCCCAATACTTCATTAAGCACATCTTTTTTAAAGGCCGCAACCTTGTTACGATATACTGCTATCTTTTGCACATCCACCTTATCACCTGAAGGCATGTCATTATCAGGCTCGTTCTTGGAATAAAACATTCCTACAACAAAAAAGAAAAACACATCTAAAAGATCTGATAATTTATTTTTAGTTGCTTTATCAAAAGTAACACTACTATCCTCTTCCAAAAAAGCCTCTTCCTTGGAATCAATACGTTGCGGAAAAAAATCCCGCGCATTTCCTTTATCCGCCTTTGACGGAACCAATGCATCAGGTAAACATCGATACGTATCTATTCTATTAAACACCTTTTGTAGGTATTTAGTACCATCTTTAAAATTATTCCACTCATATTCATCTTTTTTTTTGTTAAATGCCTTGATAATCGATGCATCTTGAAATAAGTTTGATTTAAAACTATCCGGGTATAAATCTTTCAATGTTTTTAAAGCCTGACCTACAAAGGTATAGTCCTGAATAGAGGAGTCTTTAGCAGAATATCTAAACTTCAAAGAACCTTGATCACAAAATGCAAACAAACAATTCACCGCATTATCAGCAGAGTTTTCATTAGAATTATCTTTAAGTATCTTCTCCATGTCAAACAAAAGTTTAAATATTGACCAACACCGAACTAAATGAGTCATTACAGGTAATAAGGTAACCTGTGCCCAACGACGTTTTTCAGCAGAGTTTGCAATATATGTTACTATTTCTTTTCCTACATCTGATTTGAGTGATTTATCAACAAACACTTTATTAAATATCTCATGAAATGCACCCTTAGAGTCCAACTTTAACATACGTTTAAGCTCCTGCTCTTGTACGTCCAATCCATACTTGTCTTTAAACGTATTTTCTTGGTCTCTTGCATAAAGAGTCGTTACCCCATTTAAAGCTAAAGAAAGTCTAAGCATTGTCTCACTCTCCTTAGTCATCATTGAGCCATCAAAGTGCTTGACTACAAGATCAATTTCTTGACAAAAACGAACCTTTCTCTTATCTCGCGCTAACAACGACTGTAATAGCTGACTTGACTCTTCAGCTATTCTTTTCCCAATATTTAAACCAGGATTTATTTTCGTATCACCTGAATCAGGTGCTCCTTCACCCTTTTTTTTTATTCCCGAATCATCGCTATTGTTGCTTTTATAAATCTCTAAAAGCACTTCACGCACATGAAACTTATCAAACACCGACTTACTAGATCCAATACCAAAAAGAAGATGCATCGCATGTTTCTCCTCATTCCAATGCGCCCCTTTAACAACATCAAAGTTAGCATAAGGAAGCACCGTTTTCGTCGGTGACATTTTTGGCGTAAAACTCTTAGAGAATTTTTGCAATAAAGGTGAAAGAGCACCAGAAGCAACAATAATTTTACCATCTAAAACAACATAAGGATAAGCATATCTCTGAACAACGCCAGCCATTTTCGTCATTTGATTCGCAGAATGCCACAAAAACAGCGACTTGGCACTGTTACTCAGATCAGGCTCAGGGTCAAGTTCATTTAAATCTTGAAATAAATTTATAAGTCTTAATGAAGGACCTGATCTGTACATTGCGTGAAAAAAAATCATCCCATGATTAAAGCTCCTCTTCAAATAATCGCGCCAAGTTAACGCATCTGGTCGAGCAATCGAATTTTTCGTATGCTCACGAATCTTATCACGAAAGCTTCTAAATTCTTCATCGTTCAAAAACTCAATAATCTCTTTAGGCTTATAAATATTCTTCAACCAACTTTCAAATATGTTTCGCATAAAAAATTCTACCTGAATACGGATTTCTGGAGTTGAATACAATTCTTTATTTTGATCTTCAGAAAAATGCAGGTTAATTGCCCGTTGTAATTCCTCAAGAAAAAAACTAATAATAGAGTCATCCTTCTTATCATTATCAGAAATTAAATTAGCTCTTGGCATTTGAACTAAAATCTTCCAAAAGTAATAACTCTCCTTATAGTTCTGAACAAGGGGAACCAAAGCATTACCTGAAGTAACATCTGAATATGGACCAAGAATCTGATCTAACTTTACAATAACTTCGATATAGAAACGAATGTAAGACTCATTTTTGTCAACAGATTTTTTGCTAACAGATGAAACAATCTTCTTAAATCCCATTTAGAGATCCCCTTGCATTCAAATAATCTTTAAAAATAAAACCAAATTATGCAGTATTAATTATTCAGACGGACTCGAACCAAACCAAATCTCACTCGATCTAAAAATCTTTTGTGCCTCCTCCATTCGCAATTCAAATAACTGATCGTCATATGATCGAAGTTCCACTGAGCTTTGCTCTAGTTGCATTTGATTCAAAATATCCGCAACGGGGCTACCTCCAGGGGATTCTTTTTTATCTTTATCATCAGAAGCAAGTTCATCTAAATCATCAGAAACAAGCTTCGTCGCAACATCGGCTGCACTTCGAAGGCTTTCCATTGCTCCATAACCTACTTTAGAGTCACTACTACTTGACCGGAGCACTTTACCATATACGTTCATATATTAAAAACCTCCCTTTCAATTTTGTTATAAAACACATAAAACAAACATAAACGTAACAAAAAACAAATTTACACCAAATCCATTCATCTGTCAACACTTTATTTAAAATATAAATAGGGCTAAAGTTCTAATCCACCTGCAACTAAAGTTATAAATCAGTGAGCTCTGGGGTCGAAAACCGTTGCTCTAAAGAATCCACAAATCCCTTTAAGCCATTTTTTAAAACACTATCAGGAACAGCAACACTATCCGGAATAAAGGTCTGTCGTAAATTACGAAAAATATCATAGATATCTTTCATTAAAATCGTCTTACCAGACTCTCTTCGACTCTCGGATAGGCGATCAAGAATCCCACACTTCTCATCCGATGTCAACCTATTCTCAACAAAATCATCTCGAATCTGAGGCAATATCTGTCGCAAATATTTTCGATCCAAGGCCCCCTTAACCCGCTTCAATATATCTTCTTTTAATACTGGTTTATTCAAGTAATCCGATGCACCCCCACGAATCGACTGAACAGCCTTATCAATTAAATCAAAGGCGGTAACAATAATAACCTCGACATCAGACTGATAATCGTCAATTTTAGGCAACAGGTCCGTCCCTAAACCATCCGGTAAAAAAATATCCAATAGCACCACATCAAACTGAACTGACGAAGACAACTGCTCCACCGCCCCATCCAGAGTATCGGCTTCATAAACATCATAAAGGTCCGTCAACATCGTCTTCATCATGGCACGATACACATGCTCATCTTCTACCAATAAAATCTTGGCTTTTCCGTTTTTTTCATGCTCTTCTTTTAAACGCTGCTTCACCAGCCCTTGAAGATGGGCATCAAATTTGGGGTCCCTTGAATCAGGATGTGGAAAAAAATCCAATAAATCCGCCACATCTAAAGAGGCATCGTCTTTGAGCTTTTGACCCCGTAGCTGGGTCGACTCACGAAGCCGCTTTTCTAATGAAACCTGGGAGAGTAATTGAGAATGAGAAAACTCTTGGATTTTCTTTAAATAGTCCATATTGTCCAAGGCTGAAAACACCGACTGTTGAATCATTTCTGAACTAAATGGGCTGACTAAATAATCAAAGGCCCCAACCTTCATACAATGAACCGCCACATTCACATCTTTTTGTTCCGAACAAACAATCACTTCAGGAAGGCTACTAATGGCACGTAAATCCTCAACCATAGAAGCCCCTTGCCCATCCTCAACCCCTAAATCAATAACCACTACCCTAATATTAAAAAAATGTTGCTCAAATAACCGACGACCCTCTTGATAAGACGTTGCTGACATCAGCTGATAAGACGTTAAATACCGATCAAACTCCTGACAATCTGAGTCTACCCCATGTATTAGCAATACCAATGGCTTATCCATCAAATAACCCCTTCATACTATAGCTCTTATACCTTATAAATGCCCAATATATTGTTAACAAAACCGTAACACTAAATATTTATAGTAACATAGCTGCTTCAAAACACTCTAGTTAAAAATTAGACCTTTACAAATGCACACCAACACCATTAGGCTCATCGACCCTTGACGATAAAGTAAGTATAAGAGTAAAATCTGTCTTACTTGTGTTAAGTAGTAAATAAAAGTTATAAATCACAAGAATAAACAAAGTTGAGAATGAATTATGACAACAACCAAAGAAACAACCAATACGTTAGAAACTAACAAAGGTGAAACCACAACGACAAGTAACGAGACTGCCCCTAAAAAAGGATCCCAATTTGATAGCATTGTCAGCATGAGAGACCTACTTGAATGTGGCGTTCATTTTGGACATCAGACCAAACGATGGAATCCCAAAATGAAACCTTATATTTTCACCTCTCGAAATGGCATTCACGTTATTGATCTTCAACAAACACTCAAATTACTCAAAAACGCCTATTATTTTGTTTATAATGTATGCCGAAACAATGGCTCTATTATGTTTGTAGGAACCAAAAAACAAGCCTTAGAAGCCATTGAAGACGAAGCAACCAAATGCAGCATGCCCTATGTTAACCATCGCTGGTTAGGTGGCACACTCACCAATAACCAAACCTTAGTAAAAAGTGTCCAAAAACTAAAAAAATATGAAAAAATGAAAGACGATGGCATCTTTGAAACCTTGGGTAAAAAAGAGTCCGCTAAAATTCTTAAAAAATATGAGCGATTAAGCTACTATCTCAACGGAATCAAACACATGGGTAGCCTCCCTTCTGCTGTATTTATTGTAGATATCAAAAAAGAGCACCTGGCTCTTAAAGAAGCTCAGCGACTTAATATCCCTGTAATTGCTTTAGTCGACACTAATGTCAACCCAGAAAACATCACCTACCCAATCCCGGCAAATGATGACGCCATTAGAGCGATTCGGTTATTATGCTCTGTCATGAGAAAGGCCGTCACCAATGGACAAGAAAACCCAATTGTTCACCAACAAAACCAAGATACTGAAAAAAAAGATAGCGAAAAAACAAGCGCTGCCGAGACCAAAAAAGACGGTTCTAAAACTAGCCCTGACAAAAAAACAAATGACACCCCCAGCACTAGCAAAAAAGCAACACCAGCCCCCAGCAAAGAAAAAGAAACCACCGCCAATATAGCACCCGATAAAGCCAGCACTAATAAAGAGGAAAAGGCACCTAAAAAAGAAGCATCTGTAAAAAAAGCAGCTACCTCAGAATCAAAATCTAGTGAAAAGGGAGACAAGTCATAATGGAAATCACCGCATCACAAGTTAAATCCTTACGTGAAAAAACAGGGGTCGGATTAATGGAGTGCAAACGCGCCTTATCTGAATCCAATGGCGATATCGATTCAGCCATTAATATTCTTAGAGAAAGAGGACTCGCCAAAGCCAATAAAAAAGCAGACCGGTCCGCCAACCAAGGTCGAATTTTTATTGAAACATCAACCCAAAGAAGCATTATCTTTGAACTAAACTGTGAAACCGATTTTGTAGCCAACAATGATGCTTTTATCCAACTTGGAGAGCGCATTGCCAAAGCGGCTATTGAACACAATATTGATTCTGAGGACGCCATCAACTCTCTTAGTATCGACAACCAACCACTAAAAGACTATTTGGCCTCATATGTATTAAAGCTCGGTGAAAATATCTCCGTTAATAATACCAAAGTAATTACAGACACCCCCCACGTTACTAGCTATATTCATATGAACGGAAAAATTGGCGTAGTAGTAAAATTTAATAATGATATTGACCAAGAAACAAGTAAAGATATTGCCATGCACATCGCTGCTAGCAACCCATCTTACTTAGACCCCAGTGAAGTCCCTAACACCATTCTGGACAACGAAAAAGAAATTATTAAAACCCAGGCCCTAAATGAAGGGAAACCGGAACAAATCTTAGATAAAATTGTACAAGGAAGAATCAATAAATTTTACAAAGAATCTTGTCTTTTGGAACAAGCCTTTGTTAAAGACGATAAAAAACAAATCAAGCAAGTATTGCCTGCCAACACAAGCATTGAACAATTTTTACGATACGATTTGAACTAAAGGGGATCCGCAATGCGGGAATATTTCGAATCAATTGAAGACACACTACTTAAGCCATATGCGGTGAAAAGTAAATCCTCTTTAGGGCGATACTTTAAAGATACAGCATCGCCAACACGAACTTGTTTTCAAAGAGACCGTGACCGAATTATTCATTCAAAAGCATTTCGTCGTCTCAAACACAAAACCCAAGTCTTTCTATCCACCGAAAATGATCATTATCGATCCCGACTCACCCATTCCCTAGAGGTCGCACAAATCTCCCGTCACATTGCCCGACTATTAGGGCTCAACGAAGATCTTTGTGAAGCCATCGCCCTATCCCATGACCTAGGGCACCCTCCTTTTGGTCACTCTGGTGAAACCATTCTGAATACCCTAATGGCAGACAATGGCGGCTACGAACATAACATTCAGTCACTACGAATTGTAACCAAATTAGAAAAGAAATACCCCCATTTTCCTGGCCTTAACCTATCTCAAGAAACATTATTTGGACTCATGAAACATAAAACGGCCTGGGACAGTCCTCCTGAAATCACCTCCAATAGCATAACCACCCTAGAAGCCCAAGTCGTCAATATCGCCGATGAAATTGCTTATAACAACCGTGATCTTGACGATGGCTTAAATGCACAAATCCTTAATGAGTCCCACCTCGATAATGAAATTGAATTATGGCACGATGCCAAAGCATGCATCCAAAAAGACTACCAAGACCTTGCCACCCACGAACAACAACACCTCATTAACAGCCATATTATTTCCGCCCAAGTAATGGATGTATGTGAGCAATCAAAAGCGAGCATTAAACAACACCAACTCCACTCTATTCAAGATATCCAAACGGTTAATAATAATATCATTGAGTTTTCTAGCAATATGAAAAAAAAGAACCAAAAACTTCGAAAATATCTTTACAAACACTTCTATTTACATCCACATATCTACCGAATGAATAAAAAAGGTCAACAATTGATCCAACATCTATTTCATTTATTTAATGAGGATACCAAAACCCTACCATTATCGATCCAACACCAAATTAATACCCAACCTAAAAAACAAATGAGACTCATTGCTGATTATATCTCTGGAATGACCGACACTTATGTCCAACAAGAATATATCAGCTTACTAGATCCCCACCTAAGTCCAAGCTGGCATCTCCCTAACACGCACTAAAACATATTTTAACACTAGACACAGTAGTCTAGGCCCATTAAAATAAAACTAATCATCTACATGAAACAAAGGGGTTAAATCAACACCCTAATAATGGAGGAACTACTATGAGCGTCACTGAAATTTCTGAAAGCAACTTCGATGAACTAGTCAAAAACGAATCTGGAACACCCGTTCTTGTGGACTTTTGGGCAGAATGGTGTGGCCCTTGCCGAATGCTTGCACCTGTCAT
This sequence comes from Actinomycetota bacterium, assembly GCA_002716485.1. Classification (GTDB taxonomy): domain Bacteria; phylum Margulisbacteria; class Marinamargulisbacteria. The sequence goes on along the minus strand of PBBE01000047.1, from coordinate 12,980 downwards.
CGAAGCCATGAGTAATAAATTCCAAGGTCAACTCAAGGTCTGCAAACTAGATACTGACAAAAATGCCAATATCGCACAAAACTATCAAATCACAAGTATCCCTTGCTGCATCTTATTTAAAAATGGCGAAGAAGTTACTCGAATCGTTGGATTCAAATCTGAAAGTGCTTTTGAAGAAGAACTACAGAAACACATCTAAATAGTATATAAACCAACAATGATACAAAGCGTCAGATATAGTATTTACTTAATCTGGCTCTTTGTATGTCTACCACTATGGGCAGCCTCCATTGAATTGGAATCTGAATTTAGCGCCCACGATTTCTACTCCCACTTTTTCCCCCACCATATCCAAGCCATCCATCATTTATCCGCCCAACATATTGTGGCAGAAAAACGACCTTTCTTTTGGCCAAAGCATATCCCCTTTACCGCCGGCATCGATCAAACATCAAAGCAAGCCTTTATTATCTACCTGTCCCCATTATCTAAACCAAAAATCGCCCCCATTAAGCACCCCCTGAACAACCCCGTAACAATATGCGTATCAACCCAGGGGCAAGTCGCCATTATCGATACTGGCATCATCCATATTTTTCAGGCCAGCCCTTTTTTAAATCGCCTTGAGTTTCAATTCAGTCAACACCTACCAAACCCAACTCTTTGCGAAATTAATAATCAACACTTATATATTATCAATGGCCCTGACTTATATAAATACAAGCTCAGCGCTCCCCAACACCCGCCCCAAAAAACCAGTCTTTATTTAGGAAAGTCTCCCAATATTATCGACTTTAACGTCCTAGAAAATAATGAACTATACGTCTTAACCAAGTCTCATTTTCATCACCTCAATGAATTTTCAATCCCCATCAGATCCTATCCCCTACCCATCCCCTACACCCAAATCCAAGACAATTACCACCATGGAATCTACTTACTTTCCCCATCCAAACAACAACTAGACATTCGAAGCCAACACTTTAGTCTCATAGAAGAAATCCCTCTAAACTCATTCAATCTAACTGCTGTAAAAAAAATGATATTACTCCCCTCATTTGGGCTTCTAGGCCTATATCAGCATCATAAAGGCGCCTACTTTTCTTTAAAAACGCAAATTAATCATGCTCGTATCCACCGCCAAAATAGTCTCTCTGATCGCCCACAAAATGAACTTCAATTTAACTTAAGTATGCCCTCAAAAATCAATATTAATCTATTAGATGAACAAAAAAACCTGATTTCAACCATTATTTCTAAAGAAGTACTCCCAGCCGGCCCCCACTTTATTTTAATTGATACCCAAGACAAACATGCCCATCAACTCCATATTAGTGCAAAAGCCACCTATGGGAATACTAGCCTTAACGAAATTTATATTGACCTTTGAATATTTCCAACAAACCCACTATGATATATCATAATAGTGAGTCATATTGAACTAACGCGTTGACTCATTGGGAGTATATGATGATCAAAGAAAAAGGATTATATCGAATCGGGCACTTATCTAAAGTATTAGGAATTACCCAACGAACCATTCGTTACTATGACCAACTTGGACTATTACCCCACCTCAAACGAAGCGAAGGGTCTGTTCGACTATTTGATGACAATGATATTGAAACCATCAAAAAAATTCGTCATTACCAAACCTCAGAAAAACTAAATTTAGATGAAATCAAACGCTTACTCATTAAAAGAGACCCCCAAGAAAAAACCATTGCTATCTTAACCGAAGCAGATGTGCTCTTCTCATTTTTTCATCCTAAACGCTTCCCAATTCACCAACTCAAAAACCCCGAAACCCCCACTCAAATCAAAAAGCGCATTTCCCAACTACTCAATACTGTCGATCTGATCTACGCCATTTTACCTGCCCCACATTACTCACCACACTTTAATGAACTAAAAGAATTATCCAAAACACCCGAGTTTAAATCTAAGCTACATATCATTAATACTGGATCATTTTATAGTGGAACCGGACTCCTTATTGAAATTCTAGCTGAATACTTATTTGAAAATGGAACAGAATCAGAGTTTAAATTACTACTCAATAAACACCTCCCCCTCATCTTTCAAGCTGGCATCCAACAAAATCAATCCTATGTCCTTCAGCATAAACGCCAATCGGCATTCGATGAAGCCATTACCGAAAAGCTAGAAAAGCACTACATTATTTATAGCGCTCATGCCAAAAACCCACACTTATCTATCCACCATATTATTGACGACTTTCAAACCACACTAACCGAATTACTACTAATTATTAACACCCAATTTCAAGCCCAAGGCAACTATGTAAACCGTGTCTTAATTTCACACTCCCAACAAAAGAATGTCGCAGAAACACTCAAAAAAGAACTCAAACATACCATTTGCCAGGCCCCCATTTACATCAAAGAACTAGATGACTCACCCCAAAATATCGGCTTAATTCATGTCAGCATGCTATGAGCCTATCTTTAACGCCTAACATTACATTGCTTCCAACACATGGTCTAATCTCTGAGCACAAACCTAAGCAACCCCCTAAACATCACCAATGAAACATCAATTCGCTGAAATTCTAGATCGTATTCCTAAATCCGGAATCAGGGCCTTTTTTGACTTGGTCCTACAATCCAAAGGCATCATTTCATTAGGCGTTGGAGAACCCGACTTCCCTACCCCTGAAATCATTCGAAAAGAAGCCATTGAAAGTATCGAGCAAGGACTTACCTCCTATACCTCTAATACCGGTATGCCTGAACTCAGAGAGGCCATTAGCCACTATTTATCCCAATACTTTAACTGTAACTATGACCCCAAAACCGAACTACTAATTTCTGCAGGCGTCTCTCAAGGAATTGATATTACCCTTCGTGCCCTATTAAATCCCGGCGATGAAGTCATTATCTTTGAGCCATGCTATGTCTGCTATGCCCCATTAATTACCCTGGCTGGCGGAACACCCATTGCCATCGACACTTGTGACAATCAATTTATTCCCGATATCAATACACTTAAATCACATATCAATAAAAACACCAAAGCCATTATTATCTGTTCACCCAATAATCCTACCGGCGCCGTCATTGACCCTCAGACCCTTCAGCAAATTGCTGAACTTGCCATCTCCCATGATCTTTGGGTCCTCAGTGATGAAATTTATGCAGAGCTTTCCTACCAAGATACTTATACATCCATTGCCAGTCTACCCAACATGAAAGAACGAAGTATTGTTTTTAATGGGTTTTCAAAAACCTACGCAATGACCGGCTGGCGAGTAGGCTATATCGCAGGGCCCGCCCCACTTATAGACCGAGCACTCAAAATTCATCAATACGCCCTACTTTGCGCCCCTATTATGGGACAAATTGCAGCCATTAAAGCCCTCAAAGAAGGCCCAAAGGCCATTAACCCCATGAAAGCCTCCTACCAAAAAAGACGAGATTTAACCATCAACGCACTCAATGAAATCGGGTTACCCACTGAAATGCCTGGTGGCGCCTTTTATTGTTTTCCCGATATTCGCCCCACTGGACTAAACTCTGAAACATTTGCCATGAAGTTACTCCAAGACTATCAAGTTGCCGTGGTTCCCGGCACCGCCTTCGGGCAACGTGATGGGTTTATTCGAATCTGTTTTACTACAGAAATAAACGCATTAAAAACCGCTCTAGACAAAATCGGTAAATTTACCCAAGCATATATCTCCCATTAGAACGACTCCCGAAATCCATAGGCCTATGATATAATATATCCAATCTAACTTCCGGTTAACTCCGGAAACGTATCAAAGGAGTTACTATGAACAAAGTCGCCATTATAATGGGATCTAAATCTGATCTTGAAATCATGCAAAAAGCCGCCCAATTTCTAACCGAACATGGAATTCAAAATGAAGTCTTTGTGGCATCTGCCCATCGCACCCCCCAAAAAGTCCACGATATTGCCCAAGATATTGAAGCCAACTATGACATTGTTATTGCAGGTGCGGGACTCGCTGCCCATTTACCTGGGGTAATGGCCAGCTTGGTCACCAAACCCGTCATTGGCGTCCCCATTAACGCAGCTGTAAATGGATTAGATTCATTACTCGCCATTGTCCAAATGCCCCCAGGAGTCCCTGTTGCCACTGTGGCCATTAACGGTAGTAAAAACGCAGCTATTTTAGCCATGCAAATATTGGCATTAAAAGACCCTGAAGTTCGGAAATCATTTCAAGAGTTCCGCGATATCCAATCAGAACTAAAACCTGCCAATTAAGTAGTATCCTCTGAAAGGAGCAAAATGACCAAGTATATTATTTGTTTAGGGGACGGAATGGCAGATGAGCCACTGGCCTCTTTAAACAATAAAACCCCTCTGGAAGCAGCCCACATTCCACATATCGACTTTTTAGCTAAAAAAGGAGTCTGTGGTCAAGTCCACACTGTGCCAGACGGCCTACATCCAGGTTCGGATATCGCCAACATGGGTCTATTAGGATACGACCCTAGGCAATATCATACCGGGCGAGGCCCTATCGAAGCTGCCAGTATGGATATTCAAGTGGCCAGTAATCAAGTGGTTTTCCGATGTAACTTGGTCCATATCAATCAAGGTATTATGACCGACTTTACCGCCGGTCATATTAGCACCGAAGAAGCAGATACCCTTATCATAGCCTTAAATGATGAATTACAAGATGAATTCAGCCAATTCTTTCCAGGCGTTAGTTACCGGCATATCCTACTCTTACCAGACCAATTTACCGACCTTGTGACATGTGCCCCCCATGATATTATAGACCAAACCATCGAAGCACATCTTCCACACGGCACCCATGCCGATATATTAACCCAATTTATCACACGGGCAAACCGCATATTAAGCGCACATCCCATCAATCAACAGCGCATCCAAAATGGCTTATCCCCCGCCAATGCCATTTGGCCTTGGAGCCAAGGAAAAATGCCTCAACTGCCCCCGTTTAAAGAGAAATATCAACTCAGTGGCGGGATCATTACCGCCGTAGATTTATTAAAAGGATTGGGACAACTCTGTGGACTTGAAACGCCCCATATCCAAGGTGCTACAGGATTTATTGATACTAATTATCAAGCCAAAGTCAACGCAGCCCTAAAGATCCTTGATACCCATGATTTTGTATATATTCATATCGAAGCGCCCGATGAATGCGGTCACATGGGCGATGAAGCTCTCAAAACCAAAGCCATTGAAGACTTTGACCAACAAATCATCAACCCCATCTGTGAGTATATCAAAACCCAACCTGACACAGTTGTAATGGTCCTACCGGATCATCCCACCCCTTGTCACCTTAAAACCCATACCAATCACCCTGTTCCATTTTTAATTTACCACCCAACCATTACTGCGGATCCCATTCAACATTATACAGAAAAAGACACCCAAAATAGTCCCCTTAAATTTAAAAGCCCCTGGGAACTCCTGGCTCATTTTTTAAACCAATCCCCACAACAGGGTCAATAAACATAAACCTCTTCTCAAAATGGGGATTCCAGGCCCCTTTTCTGGTACAATTATAGTAAGGCATTCTATCATATTATCATGCCATATTAGTACCTTATTCCAAATAAATTTCCACGTCAGGATTTCTTATGCAACCTAAAGCCACTAAATGATCAAAAAAACAACCCAATGGCTACGTATCATCATGATCAGTCTAATCCTGATCTTATTTTCAGTCATTGGACTTTTATATCAAAGTCAGGTCATTCAGGACACACTCAAACAGGTCATTGAGTCACAATTAAGCCGTCAACTGAGCACTTCTGTTCAAATAAGTCATGTCTCTACCAATCTATTTAACCGATTAAATTTACATAATATTTACCTAAGCAACAACGATGCCTTCTTTAAGTGTGAACAAATTCAAGTATCTTTCAACCCCATTATCCTCCTATTGACACCCAGGCGCCCCCTCTTAAATCGGTTATCACGAATCCACCTGCACAGTCCCAACATAAATTTCTACCGAAATACAGAAAAAAAATGGCAATTTCCATTTTCATTTCCACTTACATCCCCATCATCAGCCAAACAAACAAGTGTACCCATCCGAAGCAAATTACAAATCACCAATGGCCAAATCCACATTAAAGATTCATACGGATGGTACCCAAAGAAAAACGAAACGGCCCTATCAGAACATATTAATAACATTAATGGCAGTATTGAAACATACTCAAAGTCCAAAAAAGGAATTAGCCTTAAAGGTGATCTCGTTCACTCTAAAAGCCCCATTTCAATCTCTGGAATGATCCAAAAAACACACCCCCATATCCAATTAAGCATTCATATCCCCTCACTCCCACTAAGCCATTGGGGAAGCTACCTATTACCTCTCCCTAAATACCAATTAAGTCATGGCAGCCTCAGCACCAAAATCCAACTCCAAACCCTCCCCAAAACCATCCATACCAAATCCCGAATTGGCTATCAACTCAAATTCGACCTAAACCAAAACACCCTACAGATCCCCTTTCTAAAGACACCTTTTGAATCCCTTGAAGGACATCTTCTTATAAGCAACTTTGTTCTCAGCCAAGGTCTAATTAAGAGCGAGCTGACTAACCATGATCAAGAAAACTTTATCCCAATCGTTCAAAACCTCATCCAATCACAAAGCATCAATTATTCAGGCCACCTACTTAATTCAACACACCCTTTAACGAATAGCCCTATTCGCCATTTAATCCATTCTCCCAACGCCTATGTAGAGCTCAAAAAAATTAAAGGCCATATCCAAAATATCCCTATCCAAGCTAATGGTATTATCAACTTATCTCAAAAAACCCTATCATTAAATGGAAATACGCATACATTTAATAGCCAAGCACTAGCGCATCTAATCCCCCAATTCCCCGCCCTTAAACTTCATGGTGATATTCAAACAAATATTGAAATTAACGGCCCCCTCAAGTCTCCAAACGTCAAAGGGCATGCCAAAAGCCAGGCAACCTCTCTAAGTGAAATCCCCATCCATAAGCTTCTTTTAAATTATGAATTTTCTCCTGAAAAACTCGTCCTTAGTAGCCCCCAAGCAACTGTATTTGGTATCCCTGTCTCAGGAAGCGGACATATCCGATTAAAACCCAAGCCAGCATCCACCCATCTGACACTACATAGCCAAGATCTATCACCAGCCAGCATTTTATTTCCCAAACTCCCCAGTTCGGGAACTATGAAAAGCACCATTGAAATTAAACAACAAAATAAAACCCTTCAAGTTGCCCTAAGTGCCAGTGCCAACGACTATACCGTATTTAACCAATCAATACATCAATTTAATACACAATTTAAAATCAGCAATCATCAATTACAACACCTATCTGGAAAAATAGGGCTTAACAATAATCCTCAACCCATCGAAATTTCAAGCAAACAATATCCACAGCACTTAGAAATTAATATCACCGGCACCGACATCCCTTTCAATGACCTCCTACCCCTAGATAAAGTAGCAAAACAAGGAAAGTTCTCTCTTTCAAGCCAAGCAACACTCCCCAAAATCACCTTCCCTTACCATCAAAACATGATGCCATATTCAGTCACCATGTCTGCCACAATAAGTCCTTTTCCAATCATTAATTTTGACTTTGACCTTGGTAAAATCAAACTAAACAAAACCCATAAAGATCTTCATATTCACCAGTTTTCAGCAAAAAATGATGCCAGTGGCATCGACATTCAAGGCCACTTTAAGCACCACATCCCGCAATCTTTCTCCGTCTCTGTTAACCGTCTTCCCATTGAAAACTCTCACTATTTAATCAGTAAAGTCCCCACTCCTTTTCTTCCTTTATCAGGTGAGCTTAGCCTTCATAGTCACTTAAACACCAATACATCTAATAAAACCGTTCAATCCCCACATTTTCAGATCCGTCATACCGGCCAACTTCAAAATGGCATCATCCGAAACCAACCCTTGGATCTATTGCGCTTTGATAGCACTTGGAATACTAACGGCCTTCAAATCCATTCCCTTGAACTCAAAGAGAAAAAATCCCATCTCCTAATGAACGGCACCACTGAAAAAGACAAATTTGCACTCACCCTATTACCAGGATCCAAACTTGCCTTAGAAAACTTTCAAGCCCTAACTGGCCTATATGGCGCCTTAAGTGGTGATATCCAAATAACAGGAAACATCCAAGGCACACGAGAAAACCCGGCTCTTCAATTAACGATCAACGGTAATAATATTAAAAGCAACGCACTGAATTTGGACCACGTAAATAGTAAATTCTTATTTAAAAATCGACACTTAACCCTTAACACGCTATCCATTAACAACCAAAATAACCACTATCATATTGATGGAAATATCGGCCCTTTCCAAAAAAACTCCCTTCCTAACTATTTACTCTCCATGAACACCCAAAACGCAGATATCCAAAAAACCATTCACTTAATCAGCACCTTCATTTCAGAGTTCACTAAAACCCCACTCACTTATACCATCGAAGACACCCCAACAAGCCCCCAAACTCCCTTAGTACTCAAAATTGAAGATCCCAATTTTAACCAATACCCCGTCACCTTATTTGAACACCAGTCCACCGAAAGTAGCTTAGCCTTTTTTCTGTCCAAATCAAGCACTCAAGAATTACCTATTATCACCCCCATACCAGACCAATCACTCATCAAAGGGCAACTAAATACCCAACTGCGCATCCAAAGCAAACCTGATGCCACTCCATTACTTGATGGCAATATCGACATCTCTCAATTTGAATATAAATCCAATCAAATTAATACCGTTCAAGCACAACTTTCTCCCAGTGAAAACATCCAAAACATCCATATTCTTCTCCAAAAAGGACAACTCAATCAAACCCCCTTTGACACATTAAAAAGTCACTTGCACATTGATGAAAAGCAACAAGTACATATCCAATCATCATTCGCACAATTAAACGATCACAAGCAAAACAACATGATCCAAGGCCACTTCCCCGTTTCATTTCTAATGGACCCAAAAAATAGCAGTGGAAATATCGACTTATCCGTTCACTTACAAAACAAAGACCTGAATTTACTCAGTTTATTTAGTCCCAAAATCACAGAAATCACCAGTACAGGGAACCTATCCGCCACCCTCAAAGGCCCCCTTACAAAAGCAAGTGTATCAGGTCACCTTCACCTTGACACGCCTAGTAAAGTCGCCCTCACAGGCCCCCTCAAGACCACTATTATCAACATCCCACCACTTAAAAGCAGTATCAGGCAAAAACAACTCTCTATTCCATTGAGCACCTTCCAATGGAAAGACAATAACAACACGCCCAATCATTTGTCTTTTGAAGGAACCCTCCAACTCAATTCACTAAACTTAATCACCCCTAAAGACAGTGACCTCACCCTATCATTCCATATTCCCAGTGCCCAATTAAGTGATATCCAAAGCAACTATTATAGCGGCAATTTACAAATAAAAAACCTCCAATTAGATGGTGTAAGAAAACCCAGTAAGAGCACTGCTCAAACGGGCTCTCCTAATGTTACGATGAGCTTATCCGGTCACTTGGCAATCGACAATGGTAACATCAACACCAACCCAGGACAAGCATCCCAAAGCCCACTCATCCCCATTGATCTTGATTTAGATGTGCAACTCAATCAAAATATCTTTATTAATGACTCATTAATCGGAAACGACCTATTATCTGGCGTGGTCATCGACCTTGAAATGGAACCAAGTACAACCCCAATCAAGTTTTTAGGTAACCCTAATTCCTTATCCATTTTAAGCCCCATGACCTTTAAAGAAGGGGACTTATCCATCTTCAATCAAAATTTTCAATTACTACAGCCCCAAGACCAACAAAACTATCGACAAGAAACCCAATCTGAACGCATTAATAACCAACTTAACTTTGATAATATCTTAATTGCAAGCAATCAAGCCCCCAACCCTATTATCACCTTATCTGCCCTCAATATAATCACTGAAAGCAATCCAGAAAGTGAAGTTAGCACCAACAATATCACCCAATATAAACATCTATTATTAAGCTTAAGCGGCCCCCTAACCCAAATTAACAAACTCACCATTGACGTGTTTAAAAGCCCCTCCAATCAACCCAACAATTCCCAGTTAACCCATATCGGCCAATATCAACTTATCCAAGATAGCCAAGCACTATCACAAAACACATCAGACACACTAGATATTATGAAACTACTCATGCCTGAAGTTTTTCTAAAGTCTGACTTATCCGAATTTTCCCAGGAAGATGCCATTAAACTAGTCAGTGAATTCAGTGAAAATCAAATCAACTTCTTATTTAGAAAAGAAATACTTCGACCATTGGAAAGAAAAATCATTAATAACACCCCCTTATACGACATCCAAATCAACTACAACCTAGGGAAAAACATCAATACCTTACTAACTAATCAAGATCGTGAAAGCAACCTCTTAGGCTTAAACCTCGTCCACCGACTGACCAAAAATCTTTTTATAAATGTCAAAACCAATATTGATTTACAGTCAGAAAACCAGAAACTCATTGACCAGCTCTCTGAAATTGAACTAACGTACTACCTATTAAACAACTTAACCATTAATTACTCCAATTATCGCTACTTACTTAACAAAGATGAATTTAAACCCAAAGTCGCCATCAGGTACTCCCATGAATTTTAAATATTATCTCATTTTATCTCTGCTACTCATCATTCCCATGAGCCTTTATGGAGACGATGAAAATACGCTCATTACCAGTATCCACTATATCGGTCGAAAACACACGCCCCTTGAGCAACTTCCCCCCACTAGTAATCTATCTTCACAGCAATTTCGAAAACTATCCCTCAATAAAGTCAATAAAGATATCCACACACTCTACCAAAGTGGCTATTTTCATGAAGTGTCTTTTAAAAGCACGCAAGTCCCTAACGGTATCCAACTCCAATTTCTCTTACAAGAAAATCCCGTCATTTCTAATATCGAATTTATTGGAAACAGCCTATTTTCTGATGATATCTTAAATACATACTTATCCAATAAACGCCAACACCCACTCAATATTAATACTCTTAAATCTGACAAAGAAAATATCGAACAATTCTATCACCAAAAAGGCTACGAGCTATCACAAGTAACCAAAATGCAACTCAATAAAGAAAACATCTTACAAATCACCCTCTCAGAAGGTAATTTCAAAAAAATCCAATTCCAAGGACTTCACTACCTACCAGATACATTCTTAAGGCGCTACCTCCCTCGTAAAAGCAATGAAAAATTCAATTCACAACAGCTCCTAAAAAACCGAGACCGTTTATTAAAAACCGGGTATTTCTCTTATATCTCACCCCCTAAATTATCCCAGACCCGAGACGGGGTCTTGGCCACCTTTCAAGTCAAAGAAAAAAAACGATCCCAGTTATCCCTAGGTCTGGAAACTGAATCTGAACAATTTTTAGGGTTCTTACAAACCAGCTCCTCTCATCGCATCACACCCGGTGATATGAGTAGTGCTAAAGTCCAAATTGGACAAGAAGATAATCAATTACAAATCACACGATATCAAGCCAGTTATTACCAGCCCTGGACATTCAACTACTTACCCATCTCCAGTCAAATTAATATTTGGAAAAGCATCCAACAAGAAATATATTTGAGTAGTGATTCAGGCGTGGCCGAATCCACCCCCATTAACACCCAACGCGAAGGCGCCTCCTTTCGAATGACCATCCCCCCCACTCACCGACCTTTAACACTACAATTAAAATATCGCCATGATCGTATTTCGGGATACCAAAACACCGAATTAAGCCCTTACATCATTAATGCCATTGGTTCTACACTATCATTTCAGTCCACACAATATATCAGCAACCCTCAACGTGGCCACTTCTGGCAAATTGAATTAGAAAAAGGAGGCGATATCGGCATCACCACGCTTCAAGGTCTCAACTTCAGCCAATTATCATTTAATAACCGTTTATTTCTCCCTCTCTATGAAAGCGTCATCCTTGGAATCAATACAACTATTGGCGTCTTTGAACCCAATCAAGGCAATATCAAAACCATCGAAACTGAACAATACCGACTCGGAGGCGCTTATTCACTAAGAGGCTTAAAAGACAATCACTATGAGCTTACCGGGACCCGAAAAGTACTGAATAATATAGAACTGCGATGGCAAGTATTAAAAAATCTTCAAAGTGTGTTCTTTATTGATATCGGCCATGCCTTTGACAAGGGCCCCATACCCACTTTTTCTGATTTCTCACAAGGAAAAGGAATTGGGTTTCGAATATTTACCCCAGTCGGTGCCATTAGACTGGATTTAGGTCTCAGTCAAACAGACCCCATCCTACACTTTGGTCTAGGACAGCTATTTTAAGATCCTAGATATTTAAACCAATAGATCCTGAATCAACGGCGCTAGTTTCTTAATAAACACATCATCTGTTTTGGCATGTTTCAAATTTTCTAGCCCTGATAACAACACTGGATTCAGCGATGTAACCGGTGATGACCTCAATGCCGCATCAGCCAGGCCACCTAACTCAATGGCATCTTCATCCAATAATTCATGAAGCAAGGCATCAAAATCACCTTCTTTCCCAGGTGTTCCATGAAATGGCACATTGGACTGTCCTCCAATATCCCCTACACCAAATTCTCCTATACCCCCACTCGGATATGACATGATTTTTCTCCTTTCTTTAGTATTGTACCAGCTTTCTTGGCACTTTAATATTACTTCACCTATATAATCGGACTTCTACCCAATGAACTTGTATGAAGATTTATCGATAGATTAAGACACTAGAATCCAAACACAGACTTGAGAAAAAGCAAGTCAACATGATATAGTTTCAAGAACAAAGCGGGATTAGCTCAGTTGGTAGAGCGTCTGCTTGCCGAGCAGAAGGTCGCCAGTTCGAACCTGGTATCCCGCTCCATTAAACTCCCACTTTAACTTAACTTAAATTATTTTCTCGAAATT
>PBBE01000046.1 GCA_002716485.1 Actinomycetota bacterium | reverse complement strand
TATTTTGCCCAATATCAGAGGCTTTGCAAAGTCACCCCGAGCTCATTAAAAAATATATGGGCTCAGTGGTCCCTCATACAGACAACTACTTTGCAGCGCTAAACGCGGCTGTTTTTTCAGATGGGTCTTTTGTATATGTCCCCAAAGGCACTGCATGCCCGATGGAGCTATCCACATATTTTCGAATTAATGCCGAAAATACGGGCCAATTTGAACGCACGCTCATTGTTTGCGAAGAGGGGAGTACGGTTAGTTATTTGGAAGGTTGTACGGCGCCAATGTACGACACCAATCAACTTCATGCGGCGGTGGTTGAGCTTGTGGCCTTAGATGACGCTGAAATTAAATACTCGACTGTTCAAAACTGGTATGCAGGGGATCCCAAGACCGGTAAAGGCGGCATTTATAATTTTGTGACCAAGCGAGGCAAATGTCAGGGAAAAAACTCTAAAATTTCTTGGACCCAAATTGAAACAGGCGCCGCGATTACTTGGAAGTACCCGAGTTGTGTCTTAATTGGGGACGGCTCTGTCGGTGAGTTTTACTCTGTTGCCTTGACGAATCATTTTCAACAAGCGGATACAGGGACCAAGATGATTCATATTGGTAAAAACACCAAAAGCAGTATTGTCTCTAAAGGGATTTCTGCTGGAAAGTCTAAAAATATTTATCGAGGACTGGTCCAAATCAATAAATCTGCTAAGAATGCGGAAAACTTTACTCAATGTGACTCCATGCTTTTAGGTGATACTTGTGGGGCCCATACCTTTCCGTATATTGACGTTCGAAATTCATCGGCCCATTTGGGGCATGAAGCCGCCACCATTAAAGTGACTGAAGATCAGCTCTTTTACTTTCAACAACGCGGCATTGCCATGGAAGATGCCCTGACCACCATTGTGGACGGGTTTTGTACCGATGTCTTTAAAGAGCTGCCTACTGAGTTTGCAGTAGAAGCCACCCAGTTATTAAGTTTAAAGTTAGAAAATACCGTCGGATAAGGAGCAAATCTTATGTTAACTATATCGAATTTATCAGGAAATATTGATGACACCGCCATTCTTAATGGTGTGGACCTCACAGTGAATCCCGGAGAAATCCATGCCATCATGGGGCCTAATGGGTCGGGAAAAAGTACCTTGTCAAAATTGATTACCGGTCACCCCGACTATGAGGTCACTGGCGGTCAGATCCAATTTAAGGGCAAGGACTTATTGGAAATGGATCCGGATGAGCGCGCCCTTAACGGCGTCTTTATGTCCTTTCAATATCCAGTGGATATCCCTGGGGTTAATAATGAGAGTTTTCTTCGGATGGCTTATAACGCCAAACAAAAACACTTGGGAAATAAAGAAGTGGACCCCTTGGACTTTGCTCAAATTTTGGATGAGAAACGGGCCATTATTGGCATGGACGAGTCCTATCTTGAGCGTAGTGTTAATCATGGGTTTTCTGGTGGCGAAAAGAAGCGAAATGAGATCTTACAGCTCCTTGTCTTGGATCCAGATTTAATTATTTTAGATGAAACTGACTCAGGATTAGATATTGATGCGATCCAAGATGTAGCCAAGGCAGTTAATACGTTTAAATCCAAAGATAAGAGCATTCTAATCATCACCCATTACCAACGAATTCTCTCCTATATCGAGCCTGATTTTGTGCATATTTTACATAACGGAAAAATTGAGGAGTCTGGGGACAAGAGTTTGGCCCTCAAACTAGAAGAGCAAGGTTATCAATGGGTTAAAGATGCCCCTAATTTAAATGGAGATTCATGAATGACAACGCCTAGCTGGCTTCAAGAGCCCCCTTCTCGATCCTTTGCCCAAGCACTTGCTGAAGAGGCAAGCGCTCAGTTAACCAAAATTGGCTTTCCTCATTCTCGACATGAAGATTGGCGCTATGTGGATTTAGCCCCGATATTGAATCACACATTTTCACTGGCACCCAATGCTGAGCCTGAATACAGAGGACCTGGCGTTTATCTGGTAAACGGCCAAGGTATCCATAACCACGACTTACCCAAAGGGGTCCGATCTGAACTCGGACAAGCACTATCTCAATCGGAAATCGACCCATATTTAAGTGCTGGGGTTGATTCCACTGCATTTTCTTTTATTAATACCCAACGCTTTCAAGATGTGGCTGCTATTTCTATTGACCAGAATTTAACCGCCCCCCTGAACATCTATCTCATGCAGCTGGGTGATGACGCTCGGACCATGTCCCACCCTAGACTAAGTATTTTAGTTAAAGAGGGGGTTCGTGCTCAGGTGCAAATTCATCATATCGGTCAATCCGCTGCCTGGGTCAATGCGATGACGGATATCCAAGTCAAAGAGAATGCACAATTGGACCTTTCTTTAGTATCGACCGAAAGTGAGGCAATTCGAACCGATGCCTTGCATGTTAAGCTCTACCAAGGGGCACGATACCAAAGTCATTATTTTGATACCTGTACGCCATTACGTCGGATTGATACCCAAGTTGATATCCTAGCAGATCAGGTCAATTGCCAGCTATTTGGTCTTGGCTTACTCAGAGATCAAATGGCCCTTCATCAGCGGGTCCATATCCGACATGAAGTACCAGGTAGTGAAAGTAGCCAGCAATTTAAGACCATTTTGGCTGACCGTTCTCTAAGTGAATTTTCTGGCTTGGTTTCGGTCTTTCAAAACGCCCATCAAACGGATTCAACCCAATTAAACCAAAACTTACTTCTTTCCGATCATGCCAGAGTGATCTCCCGTCCTCAACTATGCATTGATGCGGATGATGTCCAATGTGCTCATGGCTGTACCATTGGTCAATTTGACCCTGAGTCAGTATTCTATATTGTGAGCAGAGGCTTATCTGAGAAAGAAGCCCAGGCACTGTTAACTTATGGCTTCGCTGAGGAAATTTTAATGAGCATGACAGATCGACAACTTAAAGAAAGCCTAGAAGGCTTACTCCAATCCGAAATTAATTACTATGTCTGAATTAACACTTCGTCAGGAATTTCCTATCTTTAATGCCCACCCCGAGATAGCGTATCTGGATAGTGCCGCTAGCACCCAAAAACCACGCATGGTCATTGATCGTATTCAAGGGTTTTATGAATCCGAATACGCCACGATTAACCGTGGTCTTTATGAACTGGGCTATCATGCGACCAATAATGTGGCTAAAACCAGAGATGCTGTTCGCCACTTCATTGGTGCTAAAGATAGTAAAGAAATTATCTTTACTTCAGGCACCACTGCGGCCATTAACCTGGTGGCAAATAGTTTGAGTCAAGGCTTACTCAAACCTGGCCAAGAGATTTTAATTTCTCAAATGGAACATCATGCCAATATAGTTCCTTTGCAACGTGCATGTGATCAATATCAACTTCGTCTTAAAATCTGTCCAATTACGAGTAATGGCGAGTTGGACATGGACGCATTTAAAGCGCTTTTGGGACCACAGACTGGCATTGTGGCCCTGACCCATATTTCCAATGTATTGGGGTGCATTACGCCTATTAAGACCATTTGTCATTTGGCCCATGAACAAGGGGCTTATGTTTTAATTGATGGCGCTCAAGCTGTCGCCCATGTCCCTGTCAATGTGCAAGAGATAGACTGTGATTTTTATTGCTTTTCGTCTCATAAGCTTTATGGTCCCTCAGGAGTTGGGGTCCTTTATGGCAAGGCTAATTTATTAGAGGCCATGCCCGTTTATCAAAGTGGGGGAGATATGATTGAAACGGTGTCTTTTGAGAAGACCACTTATGCCGACCTACCTAATAAATTTGAAGCTGGAACCCCTCCCATTGCCCAAATTGTTGGATTGGGAGCGGCAATTGAATTTGTTAGTCAAATTGGGTTTGATGCCATTCAAGCTCATGACGAGGCGATTCAATCTTATGCCTATGAGCGGTTATCTCAATTAAAGGGAATCCAGATCTTTGGTCCTACAAGTAATAAGAGTAGTTTGCATTCCTTTGTCCTTAAGGACGCACACCCCCATGATATTGCCACCATTTTAGATCAATCTAAGGTATGTATTCGGGCTGGACATCACTGTGCTCAGCCACTGATGTCCCATTATGAAGTCGCTGCCATGGCACGGGCCTCCTATTCTGTGTATAATACCAGCAACGATATTGATCAACTAATATCAGCTTTAAGCCAAGTGATCGAGGTGTTTCAATGAGTCGACTCGCCAGTTTATATCAAGAAATGATTCTTTCCCATAATCGTTCTCCTCAAAACTTTGGGGACCTAGACCCCCATACCCATCACTCTCATGGGGTGAACCCAGTTTGTGGTGATGACTTTCACTTATACTTATTTGTTGAGGATAACCGCGTATCCAAGGTGTCCTTTAAAGGACAAGGCTGTGCCATCTCCAAGGCTTCAGCGTCTATTCTTACGGAAACCGTGTTAGGTAAAAGTATTCAAGAAATCATCCCTATTAAAGATGCCTTTCTTAAATTAATTAGTGATACCGCTAGTACCGAAGAGAAAGCACAACTGGGTAAACTTAAAATTTTTGAAGGGGTCAAAGAATTTCCGGTCCGAGTCAAATGCGCGGCCTTAATATGGCGTGCATTAGAAGATGCCATTAGTCAACAACACGGTCAAATTAGTACCGAATAAAGGAGAAAAAAAATGAGTCAACAAGATCCCCTTAAATTAAGTGCCATGCCTACCCCGAACCCTAATACGGTTAAATTTAATGTAAATCGTGAGTTTTTTGAACGGGGAAGTGTGAACTTTACCACCCCTGAAGACGCCCAATCTAACCCACTAGCCAAAGCTCTTTTTGATGTGGATGGCCTGGTGGGCGTGATGATCGGGAAAGATTTTGTTTCCATTTCCAAGCATCCTGATGTCGGTTGGGAAAAAGTCATTGAACCGGCCAGTGATACCATTGAACGTATTGCCACCGATATCAATGAAGTCGTTACCCCAGCACTCCTTGAGGCCCTGACCTCGGCGTCAGCTCAGGACAGTGAAGATGTGCAAAAAATCAAACATATTCTTGACGAGGAAATTCGACCGGCCATTGCCATGGACGGAGGCGACTGTGAGTTTCATAGCTATGAAAATGGGATTCTGACCTTAAACTTACAAGGGGCATGTAGTTCCTGTCCATCGGCGACGATGACCTTAAAAATGGGAATTGAGAACCGCCTAAAAGAAGAGATCCCAGATCTTAAAGAAGTGGTACAAATCTTATAGATCCGAGCCTTATGGACCGATAGATGCTCGATTAAATGATAATAATCGGCTCTCACTTGGCTCGAGATGAAAAAACGTGTCACTAGATACCCCTTCTTCTAGGCAAGCATGCTGAAGCTCTAGAATGGGGTCTAGTCGGCCTTCATCTGTTAATTGAAAGGTTCCCCAATGAATCCCCATACTATATTTGGATTGTAGGAGCTGATGCGCCTGAACCGCTTCATTAGGAGACATATGAATAGGGCCCATTACTGAGCGGGGCATATAAGCACCAATAGGGAGCAGAGACAAGTCTAATGGGGCAAACTGTTTGGCGATCTGTTCAAAATGCGCGCCAAAACCAGTATCACCTGCAAAAAAGACCCGATGTTGATCATGCTCAATCACAAAACTGCCCCATAAGCTTCGGTTGCCATCCCATAACCCACGACGTGAAAAATGCACTGCCGGTGTAAAATGAATATAATGGCCTGAAAGTTGGATATGCTGCCCCCAATCTAATGCATGTACCTGGTCCTTAGAGATCCCTTTTAGATAGGATTGCACTCCTAATCCTGTGATAATCTGGGCCTCATTTTTGGCCATAATGGCTTTAATACTGGGAATATCTAAATGGTTGTAATGATTATGAGAAACTATTATCGCGTCAATTTTAGGAAGCTCTGAAAGGCTAAGGCCTGGCTCATGGACACGTTTGGGGCCTAAAAATGAGACCATACTGGCCCGATCAGAAAAAATAGGGTCTGTGATAAGACAGAAATCCGACCACTGTAATAAAACGCTGGCATGATTAATAAAGGTGACCCTTAATTCTTCTGACTTAAGCGGCGGCTTTGGGAGTCCTTGTTTAGGAAATTGGATCCATTCTGGCCACGCCACTTTTTGACGGTTCATGGACCACTTGAGAATCTCTTTAGGATCTATGGGGGTTGCAGGGGTATTAAAAAATTGATACCCATCGCAATGGTCCGAGACCGGATAGTTCGGAAACTCGGACTGTTTAAGGATGAGAGCAATTAGTAATAGGCCCAATATGGCACCTATTAACGCCATGTTAGCTTAGGTCCGATTTCGCCGCTAATATAAAGTCACTTTCACTTAAGCCATCAATTTTATGGGTCCAAATTTGGATTTTGACATGGCCCCAAGTTAAAAAGAGGTTAGGGTGGTGGCCTTCTTGTTCCGCGATCGCGCCCACTTGGTTTACAAAGGCCAAGGCGTCCACAAAATTATCAAAGTGAAATTCTTTTTCCAAATGATGATGATTCACCACCTGCCAGCCCTTGCCTAACTTGGCCAATAGGGGCGCGTATTCTTCGGGTCCTAAGGGTGCGACGCCTTCTTGACATGGGACACAGCTCTTTTTGGATAGTTGACTCATAAGCCCTCCTTTTTATCTTAAACCTATCTATAACAGTATAATATCACAACCCACTAAGCATGGGTGCTAAATTCGATCCAAGGGCTCCTAAATTTTGCTTTTTTACGTTACAATGACCTTGATGAAACAACAACTAATGCCTCGGCTTTGGCCCTATATTCAACCAAAACGCCTTTATTTTTATGGCAGTATTATGGCAACCGTCATTAATAAGGTTTTGGACCTAATGCCACCTGTTTTAATCGCTTGGACTGTGGATACTGTGAACCAGAACCCGCCCTTTTTTTTGACGCAATTGGCGGGTCAAAACCTTTATTTAATCGCAGGTATTCTTGCTGGCTTGACCCTGGTTATCTTTGCCTTTGAGAGCTTGTTCCAATGGCTATATCAATTGGGCTTTAAGTCCTTGGCCCAACAAGTTCAACACCAGTTACGATTGGATGTCTATTCCCATTTGCAACATCGTGAAATTGCCTTTTTTGAAAACCATCGACTGGGCAATACAATGAGCATCTTAAATGACGATACCAACCAATTGGAACGCTTTCTTAACACAGGCTTTTCAAGTATTATTCAGTTGCTTATTGTGACCATGTTTTCTGCCGTTGTCATGGGTATTATCTCCTGGCACCTGACCTTATTGGCCCTCATTCCCATCCCCATTATTGTATGGGGCAGCCTTTATTTCCAACGTTTAATTGGGCCATTTTATGACGACATTCGATCTGCAGTGGGGGCCCTAAATAGCCGTTTAGAGAATAATATCTCTGGTATCATGATCATTAAGAGCTTTATTGCTGAAAAGTTTGAGCATGCCCGTGTTAGACGGCAATCAGAGATGTTTTTAAATGCAAACTTAAGTGCCATTCGGTATAATACGCGATATGTGCCTTTGATCCGCCTGGCCATATCGGTGGCCTTTGCGGGGGTACTCTTGGTGGGAAGCTTTTGGGTGATTTCAGGGGACCCGACGTTTACTATTGGAGATTTGACCTTATTTTCGGTCCTGATTCAGCGATTACTTTGGCCCTTAACGCAAATGGGTAATACTATTGATGAACTGGAGCGCGCCAATGCCAGTGCCAAACGCTTATTTGGTATTTTAGATACGCCGTCTAGTATTCGATCCCCTCAAACGCCGATACCCTTATCACAAGTAAAAGGGGCCTTAGATTTACAGGATGTGGATTTTGCCTACCACCCTGAAATCCCGATCTTTAATGGCCTAAATTGTCATATTAATGCCGGTGAGACCATTGGGATCGCGGGACCTACTGGATCAGGAAAATCGACCTTGATTAAGCTATTATGGCGCTTTTATGATGTCAATGTCGGCACGATCCGTCTGGACGGGGTTAATATTAATCAACTTCACCTAACGGAGCTTCGACAACAGATGGCCTTGGTCAGTCAAGATGTTTACTTATTTCATGGGAGTATTCAAGATAATATTGCCTATGGCAGGGAAGGGGTGGGAATGGATGCCATTCATGATGCGGCCAAGCAAGCTGAACTTCATGACTTTATTATGTCCTTACCAGACGGCTATGAAAGTATTGTTGGTGAGAATGGCATCAAATTATCGGGCGGACAGCGACAGCGGCTCAGTATTGCCCGTGCCATATTAAAAGATGCCCCCATTATGATTTTTGATGAGGCGACCAGTTCAGTGGATACCGAAACAGAACGATTAATTCAAGGTCATGTGAACCGCTTAACCGTGGGAAAAACGGCCATTATTATTGCCCATCGTCTGTCCACGATTCGACATACCAACCGAATCTTAGTCATCAATAATGGTCAGATCCAAGAAGAGGGCAGTCATGAACAACTGATTCAAAATCGACAGCTATATCATCAACTTTGGCAGATCCAAACGGGGGAAACGACTCAGTCTAACTGAGTATGAGATCAGAAAGGATATTGTCATTTAATTTATCCCTATGATACACTATGACAAGAAATATGGTTTGGCCCTATCGTCTAGTGGTTAGGACACCAGGTTTTCATCCTGGCAACCGGGGTTCGATTCCCCGTGGGGCTACCAACAAAAAAATTTCTCATACTCCATTTTTAGAGATTGATTGAATGAATATATAGTACTGATCTGTTCTTCATCAATATAATTCATGCTACTATGGACTCATCTTATTTTTCGATGTCTTTTATTTTGTATATATTTTTTACCTTGATATGATAACACCTACTGATGACTATCTTTTTGATATAAAGCCCTCTCAACAATGACCATCACTAACACCATCAAAGGGGCGTTATGGATGCTCATTTTTTGTACCCTGCTTCCCATTGGAGATACCTTAGCGCGACTCTTAAGAGAAACCGGGGCTCATCCTTCCCAAGTCCTATTTCTTGAATATGGAATTATTTGCCTGGTCTTACTTGGATTTATAACGCCTGTTCCCGTTAACGTCATGCTCAATGCTCCATTAAAAAAATGGCACTTTATTCGGAGTCTTTCTTTTTTTATGGCCTCTTTCTGTTGGCTATTTGTAATTAAATTTATTCCATTAACCCAGTTATTTACCATTGGCTTTTTGGCCCCTATTTTTTCCACTATTTTAAGTTCTTTTTTCTTTCAAGATCGTATAAATAGGCATAAGGTTTCGGCCTTACTAATAGGGCTACTAGGGGTTCTGGTGGTGATTCGACCCGGATTCACTCAAGTTAGCCCCTATTTATTACTCGGACTGCTTTCTCCTATGTTTTGGTCCATGATGATTATTAGCACCAAACGATTAAGCCAAGACTATTCTAAACGAACCCTATTGTTTTTGATGTCCCTTGGAACCGTTGTGTTATCGGCCCCCATGGCCATTTATTATTGGGTTCCAATGCCCCTCCTGTTTTGGGGGATCATCTTCCTTTTGGCCTTAATCGGATTTACGGCCCATCGCTCCTTAATTGCGGCTTACGCCTTGGCACCCGTCAGTGTTATTGCCCCCTTGGAATTTACGACCCTTATTTCAGCAACACTGTGTGGATGGCTCTTTTTTGGTGAACCCATGGATACCTGGACCCTGGCTGGGGCATTTCTAATTCTGGGAAGTAATATCTATATTACCATTAAGACCCATCAAAAAGTCCGACCGGTATCCTCTCATCTGGATATGTAAGATGGCCCATCATGGCACCCGAACAGGAACGTACAAACCAACCGTACTTTTATACCTGATAACCGGGTTAATATTTATTGGGCTCAGTCGTCCAATCAAGGGATTTCGTCTTCAACAGGCGACCTTATATGACCTTGCTGATCCTCATGAAATCCATTTCCACTTACACATTCGCCAAGAGTCCATCGATGACCAATGGCTGCCTACCCATATTCGCTATTTTCGACCTGATGGACACTTGTCAACGGAAGAATGGTTGGAATTTGAGTCCGGTGAATTTCGACAGTATCGTTACCGTCGTCACAATACCGGCAGTGACGTTAAGGTCACTCGGGTAGGGGAGCAGTTGTTTTATCAAACCCAAATTAATGGCCAAATCAAAGAAAAATGGCAGCCTTACCGAGCCCCATTCCTGGTAAGCCCGTTGCTACTCCCGTATATTCAATCCCAATTTGATCAATTATCTTCTGGGCAAGCACATGCGATTCACTTGGCTGTTCCCGGTATGCGACGTGCGTTTGTTGTGATTCTTCAAAAAGATCTTAAGCTAAGTAATGATGACCAATGTGTTATTAAAGTACGGCCTAAAAATTGGCTTTTATCGGTCTTTGTTGATGACTTTCAGTTTACTTTATCAGTGGATGGCAGGCATGTTAAGGAAATGACCGGGCAAGCCCTTCCTGTCCTTGAAAAAAACGGGTCCTTCGTCCCCGTGATTGGCCGCTTTATACTGGACTCAGCTACACTGAATTAAGATTCGTTTGGTGAACTCATATAGGGATTGATATACTGGTCCATATGAATCTCCTGATCATAAAAAGAGCCCATATTGCCACGATTATGAGTCTGGCTACCCCCATTATTTTAAGTATGTTCTCCCAGAACTTACTGACCTTGGTTGATACCATGATGATTGGCTATTTAGGAAATGTAGCCTTGGCCGCTGCTGGGATTGGGGGCTTTTTAAATTACCTATTGATTTCAGCCGCCATTGGGTTATCTACCGGGATCCAGGCCCTAACGGCGCGTCAAATGGCGAAAGGTGATCGATCCAGTCTCTTTTTAACCCAAGGTAATCGCTTCATCCTATGGATCGGGATTCCGCTTACGATCTTAATGTGGGTGTTGACTGAGCCGATTATGGGACTCTTAAGTCAGGACCCTGATGTCATTCGCCAAGGTTCTGATTATTTTCATTGGCGGGTCCTTGGGATTGCCTTAATGGGGATCCAGATTGCGTATCGAGGTTTTTGGACCGGAATTCATTCGCCCATGAATTATTTTAAAATTTTACTAGTCACCCATGCCCTTAATATTGGTCTAAACTTCCTCTTGATCTTTGGCGGTCTGGGCATACCAGCGCTGGGCTTGATTGGGGCTGGAATTGGCTCTAGCCTTTCTTTGTTAATTGGGGATGCCATCTTATGGCTACATTTAAAACACAAAGAGTCTAACGGCCAGATTAACGCCGTAGCTGCCACTAGTAACGAGCGATCGGCCCTAATTAAATATAGCCTGCCTTTATGTCTACAGGAATTGGGATTTTCATTGGGGATCTTTGTCTTCCTATGGATTATTGCCCAACTGGGCACAGAGGCCTTGGCTATTGGGAATGTCCTAATTACAATTTCTCTTACTGCGATACTACCAGGTGTGGGCTTTGGAATCGCCGCGGTAACCCTGACCAGTCATGCCATTGGTGCCAAGGAATTCTCAAAAGTAAAACAATGGACCAAAGAAACGGCTATGATTGGAGGTGGCGGCATTTTTCTATTGGCCATGCTCGGTCTGCTTTTGGCTGAGCCTATTTTAAGCCTCTTTATTAAAGATTCGACCACTTTACTTACAGCCATTCCCTTGTTCAGATTAGATTGCCTATTCATTGGTTTTCAAGTGACCTCGATTATCCTATTACATGCCCTAAAAGGAATGGGCTATACACGCTTGGTCTTACTCATTATTTTGTTGAGTCAATGGGGACTTCAATTACCTTTTGCTTACTTGATTGGGGTTCATTTATCTTATTCTTTACTCGGCATCTGGATGGTCAGCGTGTCCTTTCAATTATGCTTATTTCTCTTCTTATTCATACTATTGATCCGAATCCCTGTGATACCGACCGTCATCCCTAGAAAATAACGAGCATAATGGGGTAAACTATTATACATGGCCAAACTTAAACTGGATTTACATGACATTTATAATCGAGGGCAAAAAATAGAAACGGCCCTTCAAGATATCATTCAAGATGCCCTAGATAAACGCATTAAAGAAGTGGAGATAATCCCAGGCAAAGGTAGCGGCCAACTCAAAAAGACCGTCCTTCGCTTTTTAAATCGCCCTGAGATCAAAACACATATCCACCGAATTAATAAAGATAGTAAAAACTTTGGTCGCCTCTTTGTTTATTTTAAGCACTAGCCTGCTAAGTACTGGAGTAGGGAAGTAAATGCCGATAAGTTTGCGGTCTTAATACTATCGTCCTCACAGCATCTTTTACCCTTTTATTATCCTATCTTAGGTCTACCTGAGGGCATCATTCTGGGATAGTAGACACCTCACTCGTAACCCCTTAATGATCCTAATCTCTCAATAATCGATGTATTTCTTTATTAAGCCATTCAGGACTTAACTCGAACTCAAATCGTGGTGTTTTTTTAGACCAGTAGTAGTTACCGTATATCCAGTCAAATACACACCTTATGACTTGTTCGTTCGATTTTTCTTTTATCAATTCATTCAAATCCTCAGTCATCTGATCAAAATCACACTCTAAATCTTCAAAGACCTTAAGAAACGCGTCTTTGATGGCCTTGTTGTGGACCAGCTTTTTATCATCTGTCATTGGTTCATTATAAAGAAGTTGATATTGGATGACGAGATTTGAAAAGACTTTATGCTTTCGTTCTGAAAACCATGAGAATAGGTCATTGGTAAAACAAATGATTTGGTTTGCGTGTTTAATAAATGGTCTATCTTCTGAGGGAATGGATTGAATACCATTAAGAATGAAAGATAGTAGTAAGCAAGGATAGAAGGCACCTTCGACTTCACGTGCCTCTTTATAACGGTTAATTATTGCCTCAGCCTCAGCCGTACGCTTGCCTGGACTATCTAGGTCATTTATCTTTGCACTTTTAGCCGTCCCCTTATCACGACTTCCCGTATCAATCTCACTACTCTTATTAAGTTGATCAATTCGACTTTTAACTTCATCAACATTTGATTTAAATTTCTCACAAGCTGCGACAACAAACTGTTCGTAGACGCTTTCTGTGTGTAATGTTTTTGCTCGACTATAAAGGGTATTTATAAAGCAACTCATGGCTTTATGGAGTGGGCTTATGTCTTCCCCTTCTAGTTCAAGTTTATTTTCAAAAATATCAGCATAAATACCATTTAATTCTTCTGTTTCTTTTATAATACGATTTTGGAATTCAATATCTCCTTTGGGTACATTCTTTAAATCCATTTGGTTATCGATCTCATACAGAATCCCAACCCATTGAAACGCTAAGAACCGGTCCTCGTCGTTAGTTAGCGAATAGTAGGCTTGGTCTGCCAAATACACGAACTCACTATCCTTAAATTTATTTTCATTTTTTTCATCAAGATATAGCTGTTTAAGCCACTCGTCACTAGACTCTACTAATTTAGTATATCCCTTTGATTGTTCTCCACCACAAATACCCTCCGGGATTGTGGGCTTATCTTTATATAAATTGGAAATACATGGGAACGATAGACTAATCATTTTTGATAAATACATTGGACACCTCCATCTAATTAGGTATAAAATGCAATAAAGATACCAACAGGTTTTAGGTAAAAACCCCTTAAAATCGTCATAAAACTGACACTGGAAGAAAAATAGTGATGAAAAAACGACGTATATTAGTTGTCGATGATGATGACGCCAAACGATATATCACCGCAAAAATATTACGAAGCGACTACGATGTTGACGTGATGGCAACGAAAGCAGGGACCCTTCAACACTTAAAAAATCACTATTTTGATGTTGTCATATTGGATTTGTTGATGCCAGATGTATCTGGCTTTGAATTGTTAGATCAGATCAAGGAAATGCACCCAAAACTAGATGTGATTATGTATACCTCTTTATCCGATGTGAGCAAAGGTGTCGAAAGTATAAAGCGAGGCGCCTATGACTATATTGTTCGTGAATGGGATGACCAAAACATCATGCACCGCTTGGGCTTATATTTTAAACAAAAAGAAATTGATCATCAAAGACAAGGGTTTCAAAATGAAAGCTTAGTATCCGATGATACCTGGTTTTTCCCAAACCATGAGAGATATACAGAGGTTTTAGAACGATCACAAAAGGCGTTTGAAAATGGCTTAAATCTTTTGGTTTTAGGACAGACCGGGACAGGGAAAGGGATGCTAGTAAAGTATTTGAGACAAAACATACATCCAGACAAACATATTATTTCAGTGAATGCCAGTGCGATCCCTGAATCATTGGCTGAATCTGAATTTTTTGGCCATGAAAAATCTGCATTTACTGACGCACAAGAAAGAAAAGGTAAATTTGAACTGGCAAACCAGGGCATCATGTTTTTAGATGAAATTGCCAATATGTCCTTACCCATTCAAGAAAAACTTCTAACCATACTAGAAGATAAAACACTGGTTCGTTTAGGTGGAAGCCGTGAGATTCCAGTTAACTTTCAATTAGTATCGGCAACCAACCAAGATTTGGGCCAAGCAATTAACACGAATAAATTTAGAGCGGATTTATATTACAGAATTAAAGATATAGAAGTTGAAATGCCCGCTTTGGTACAATACCCAGAGTTAGTGCAGCCCTATATCACGTATTTTGTTGACAAATATAACACAGAATTTGGACGAAATATCACCTTATCTGATTCCTTTGTTAATCAATTGTATGACAATCTCAATGGGAATATCAGAGGCTTAGCTAAAGAAATTCGGACATATATTGCACTAGATGGGGAGATGGATCCCTCTTTTAACCGAGCATTAAAGCCGTTTAATATTGACAATGAACTTGATCGAATCCTTAAAACGCATATTAATCACCGGCTAGGCGCTAATAAAAAAAACTTATCCCAAACCGCTAAAGATTTGGGAATAAATCGAACCACATTGATCGGCCGAATGAAAAAACTAGGAATAGAGCTCAATGATATTAAATCATAGAGACAATCAAAAATCTAAATCCATTTTGTGTCCCACTATTAGACATAAATTAATCGAGAAGATATCCATTGTATTGGGTATTATCACCGTAATTTATGTCCCTATCTTTGTTGCTTTAAATCAATATTTATTGGCGGTATTGTTGCTGCCATTTATTATTGTTTATTTGATCACGTACCGAATAAATAAAGTGTCAGATCATCTACCCGCTGCCGTTATATTAATCGTCAATGTCAATATCGGGTTGTTACTATATGGCCATATTTTAGGACCTGAATCAGGGATTCAATATATTTTATTTTCTTTAATGGTGCTTTCAAGTCTATTATTAGATCCAGACAATTGGCTTTTGACAGCGCTGAGCTTGTCATTATCTATTATCAGTTATGTATTAATTGAGCTTAATTTGGAATTACCCATTCGAATCGCCCTGTCATCCCTTTCCTTATTGATTATCAAGGCGACCATGATTTTTTCAACATTTATTATTATAGTGATGGCCATTCGACTTTATTACATCCAGATTAAATTGGCACAAACCACAATAGAAGAGGGGAGGGTAACGTTGGAGTCGACCATAGACAAATTAAAACAAGCTCACAGTGAACTCAAAGACTTCTCGCACATTGTGTCACATGACATCAAAAACCCATTACACTCCATTGATACCTTATCGAAATGGCTTATTGAAGCCAATAAGACCCCCTGGACTGACGAACTAGATAAAGAGCTGCTATTGATTAATAAAAATAGCATCCAAGGAAAACGATTAGTGGATGGGATCCTTACTTATTCAGAAATGGCTCTCGAGACGCCTCAAAAAGAGCTTATTCATACTGATACCTGTGTAATGGAAACGTGGGACATGATTGATTCGCCGTCTAACATCCAATTGATGATTGATACGCCAATGCCCGTAATCAATTATAATGAAACACAATTTCGACAGCTCTGGTTAAACCTTTTGGGTAACTCAGTGCGATATATGAATACCACGGCTGGTAATATTCATGTGGGATGTACGAGCGCCAATCACTTTAATACTTTTTATGTGTTAGATAATGGACCTGGTGTTGATACTAATGAAATCGATCATATCTTTAAATTGTTTTATTCGAAAGGTCGTAATAAAGGAAGTGGCTGTGGACTCGCGATCGTCAAAAAGATCGTTGAGTTAAATGGCGGCGACATAACCGTAAAGTCATCTTCAGACAAAGGGCTATGTCTTGCCTTTTCTGTTCCCGCTACTTAGCTCTTATATGAGGTACAAAGAGCGCTATTAATACGCAAAACCCCTTCTAACTTTACATAATATATATTAT
>PBBE01000045.1 GCA_002716485.1 Actinomycetota bacterium | reverse complement strand
GAAGAAGATAAATTAGATACCTTGATTGTTGCCTTACAGGTATCGAATATGATTAATTTAGCGTATGAGATTTATACGGTTAGAAAGGATGAGCAAAACCAATTAAATAGCGCCACTAAGAGTGCACTTCAGTGTTTGTTTGCTGGTATTTTTTCCTTTAATGTTTTTGCGATTACGACTCATGAGCCCGCGCTTGATTCTGATCCTTTAAATGATACGGCCTTAACAGTGGCGTCTTTACTTGTTTTGTTTGCAATCATAAGACTGGAGTATATAAGTCACCCCTCTTCGCCTTCGCCACAACCAGATGAGCGTGTGCCGTTGCTGAAGGCTTAATGTGTGTGTGGGCGGCTTGCCTGACTTTGTAGTGCTTTAATGGCTTGTCCTGCCTGACTTGTGTCGTTATTGGTTTTTTTGGGGGGTGTACTTGATATAAGGTCTTGAATGATGCCATTGATTATGGCGTTGGTTTTTTGTTTGTTACCTGTTGTTCTTTTGGGTTGCTGTCTTAAGTTTCTTAGCAATTGTTTTTTTTTTTTTTTTTTGGCTGATGGACCGGTGTGATTTATTGTTCTTGTCATTTTAATTTTCCTTATTTTTAATTTTAATTAATTTTTATTTTATTATTTTATTTTATTTTTAATAATATGTAAATGGGGTGTGCTTGTTGGCTGTTTTAAATCGAAGGGGCTAGATGTTGGCTTAGCTCGAGGGGATGAGCTTGTAGAAGCGTCGTTTGCCTATTTTTAGGGTTTGGGGGCTTGGGCTGAGGAGGTGGTTGGGGTCCTGGATTTTTTCGCCGTTGATGGAAATGGCGCCTTGTTTGAATAGCCGTATGATTTCTTTTTTGGAGGCGATGATCTGTTCGCTGTAGATGAGGGCGCTGAGTGTTGGGGGGGGGCTGGGGAGTGTGATCTCGGGCATATCGCTGGGGGTGTCTTTTTGGGAGAAGATACGGTTGAACTCTTCTTTGGCGGTATTGGCCGCGTCTTCGGAGTGGTACTGGCTGACAATGTCGCAGGCCAGGCGTTCCTTGAGGTGTTTGGGGTTGGTCTTGCCGGAGGTCATGGCGTCGGACATGGCCTTGATTTCTTGTTGGGGGGTTTGGGTTAGGAGCTGGAAGTAGCGGGTGATTAGTGGGTCAGGAATGGAGAGCAGCTTGCCGTACATGTCATTAGGGGGATCTAAGATACAGATATGGTTTTGTAGGGACTTGCTCATTTTTTGATGGCCGTCTAGGCCTTCTAATAGAGGTAAGGTCATGATGTGTTGTTGGGTTTTGTGGCCGTACTCTTTTTGGAGTTGGCGGCCCATAAGTAAATTGAAGGTTTGGTCCGTGCCGCCTAGCTCGATGTCGCTGTTGAGGACCACTGAATCGTAGCCTTGGAGTAGGGGGTACAAGAACTCATGGATACTGATGGATTGGTTGTTTTTGAAGCGCTTTTTAAAGTCGTCGCGTTCTAACATTCGCGCGACTGTGCTACAGGCCGATAAACGGATCAGGTCGCTGCTACTTAACTTGGCCAGCCATTCGGAATTGAAATAGACCGTGGTCTGGGATTTGTTGAGGATCTTGAAGACTTGGTCTTGGTAGGTTTGGGCGTTTTTTTGGATTTGTGATTCGGAGATGGGTTTTCGGGTTTCGGATTTGCCGGTAGGGTCGCCGATTCGGGCTGTGAAGTCGCCGATAATGAATTGGATGTGGTGGCCCAGGTCTTGGAGTTGGCGGAGCTTGGTTAGGATTACCGCATGGCCTAAGTGGAGGTCAGCGGCGGATGGGTCGGCGCCGAACTTGATGTTTAGGGGTTTGGATTGGATTAGGTAGTCGTGGTTGGGGAGGGCGGGGCTGATGGTATCGAATCCGTTTAAGATGTCTTGGGCTTGCATTAGGTCGGGGCTCCTTTTGTACACTTGTTCTTGTCATGTTACTCTCCTCAGTTGGGCTTGTCTATGGTATACTTTTTTTGGAGTTGATGACGCTATCGCTGTTAGGGGGATATTTGGGGCTAGGTAGGGTTGTTATCGATTTTTTTATGTTGGGAAGTGGTGGCGCTGATATTTAGGTCTAGGTATTCAATGGGGCGGGTACGAAGTACGTCTGTGAAGTCGATTGGGGCTCGGCATCAGTTTAAAAAGGAACGGAATCGGCGGGTTTATAGTGTGATGAGGCGGCTCTTTTTTTGGGGCGCTATTTTGGGGGCGGTGCTCGGGGTCTTTGTATTGGGGTTTGTGGTCCATTTGTCGTCTAAGCTACCGGATGTGGATGGGATTAGTACCTTTATTCCGTCAGAGACCACGAAGATTTATTCGGCGGATGAGGTCTTATTAGCGGACCTTCATGAAGAAGAGAACCGTATGGCGGTGGACTTTGATCATATTTCGTCGGTCTTGGTTCAGACTGTGATTGCGGTTGAGGATACGAATTTTTATCGGCATCATGGGGTGGATATTAAGGGGATCATGCGGGCTTTGTACGTGGATATTATGGCGGGGGCCTTTGTGCAAGGGGGAAGTACATTGACTCAACAGCTGGCACGGAACTTGTTTTTGACCCGGCAACGGAAGCTGACCCGAAAAGTGTCGGAGATGATCTTGGCCATTCAGATTGAACGGCGCTTTACGAAGACGGATATTTTGGAATTGTATTTGAATCAGGTCTATTGGGGCCATAACTGTTACGGGATCGAGTCGGCGTCCCGATACTATTTTGGGAAGACGAGTCAGGATATTACCTTGGCTGAATCGGCGTTGTTGGTCGGCTTATTGAAGGGCCCGGAGCTGTATAGTCCTTACCGGAGCATGAAACGGGCCAAGGCCAGACAGAAGATAGTCTTGGAACGTATGGCGACCTTGGGCTTGATTACTCATGCCCAAAAGAAGAAGGCCTTTGAATCGGAGTTGCTTCTTGCAGATCATAGTAAGTTTCGATATAAGGCGCCTTATTTTACCTCTCATGTGATTAAGCAGTTGATTGAAATGTACGGGGAAGAGGCCTTGTATACCTCTGGGATGAAGGTCTTTACGAGCTTGGATTATCGCTTGCAGAAACAGGCCGAGGTTGTGGTGGATAAGTACGTGGAATATGGGAGTACGCCGAAGTGGGTGCGGGGTCAGAAGGTGCCTAGTTTGAATTATTCTCAGGCTGCCTTATTGGCGTTGGATCCTCGGAACGGGTACGTGAAGGCCATGCAAGGTGGGGCTGAGTTTTTGTCCCATCAGTTTAATCGGACGACCCAGGCCAAACGTCAGCCCGGCTCGTCGTTTAAGCCGTTTGTTTATCTTGCGGCCCTGCAAAATAACTTTTCGCCGGGTAGTTTTATTGAAGATGCGCCCGTGACATATAATACCGTGGATGGGCCGTATTCGCCTCGCAATTATACCCAAAAGTATTTGGGGAACTTGCCTATGAGAAAGGCCTTGGAGCGGTCGGTGAACGTGGTGGCCATTAAATTGAATTATTTGTTGGGACCTAAGAAGGTCGTGTCTGTTGCCAAGCAGATCGGGATTAAGTCGCCTTTAAAGCCGATATTGTCTTTGCCTTTGGGGGCCAATGAGGTGACCATGATGGAGCTGGTCTCGGCGTATGGGGTCTTTGCGAATAATGGGGTTAGAGTGGAGCCGGTGACCATTCTTAAAATTGAGGATCGGTACGGGACCCCGCTTTTTGAACATCGAGGGAAAGAGGAGCGGGTCTTTAATTCGAATTTGGTGGCGACCCTGGTCCAGATGATGAAAGGGGTTATTAATTATGGGACTGGGAAAAATGCGCGTTTGCCGCGGCCTTTGGCAGGTAAGACCGGGACGACTTCGGATTATCGAGATGCCTGGTTTATTGGCTTTGTGCCCCAGTTGGTGACCGGGACATGGGTCGGAAATGATGATAATTCGCCGACGTATAAGGTGACTGGGGGATGGGTGCCGGCGATGATGTGGCGGGAGTTTATGAAGGAGGCCTTGGTTTCTGTCCCGCAACAAGACTTTAGGCGGCCGAGGGGCTTGGTGCAACGGAAAGTGAACTGGTTGACTGGGAAATTGGCGACTGAGTTTTCGCCGAAAGATAGTGTGACTGCGGAGCAGTATTGGAAAGGGTTTGAGCCGACGGAATATGATGTGGCGAACTCGTTTTGGGGGAAGCGGAAGGCGGCCGTTTCGGATGAATCGTTTTCTGATTTTTTTGATTAATTATTTTTTATTATAAAGGAGTGTTTTATGAGTGTTGAGACTATTGAGAATGTGGTGATTGTG
This sequence comes from Actinomycetota bacterium, assembly GCA_002716485.1. Taxonomy (GTDB): domain Bacteria; phylum Margulisbacteria; class Marinamargulisbacteria. The sequence goes on along the minus strand of PBBE01000045.1, from coordinate 22,652 downwards.
GGGTCCGGACCGGCGGGTCACACGGCAGGGATTTATACAGGACGGGCCTTGTTAGAGCCGTTGATGTTTGAAGGGGAGATGGCTGGTGGGGTGGCGGCTGGTGGACAGTTGACTACGACCACGGATGTGGAGAATTTTCCGGGCTTTAAGGCCATTACAGGGCCGGAGCTGATGATGAAGATGCGGGAGCAGAGTGAGTCGTGTGGGACCCGGATACGGACCAAGACAGTGACGAAGGTGGACTTGTCTGAGCGGCCCTTTAAAGTGTATTCCGGATCGGAGATGGTCTTGGCTCGGACTTTGATCGTGTCGACGGGAGCGACTGCGAAGCGTTTGCATATTCCTGGTGAAGAGACTTACTGGCAGAAGGGGATGTCGGCATGTGCGGTTTGTGATGGCGGGTTACCGATTTTTCGTGGGAAGCCTTTGGCGGTTGTTGGGGGTGGGGATACCGCGGCGGAAGAGGCCTTGTACTTGACCAAGTTTGCTAGCCGGGTGTTTTTATTGGTTAGGAGAGATGAGATGCGGGCGTCGAAAGTCATGCAGGAACGGGTTTTTGCGGATCCGAAAATTGAGGTTTTGTGGCATACCATTGCGAAAGAAGCGAAAGGGGATGACGTGCTTCAGGCGGTGGTGACTGAGAACGTACAGACAGGTAAGGTTGAGGATATTGTGGTTAATGGCCTTTTCTATGCGATTGGGCATGTCCCGAACGTTGACTTTTTGGACGGGCAACTTGAGTCGGATGAGGAAGGTTATGTGAAGACTGTGCCTGGGTCAGCAGCGACCAGTATACCAGGGGTCTTTGCTTGTGGGGATGTGCAAGATAAAGAGTATCGTCAGGCGGTGACGGCGGCTGGGTCCGGGTGTATGGCGGCGTTGGAGGCGGAGAGGTTCCTTTCCACCCAAAAAGGGTAATTGGGGGGTCTTGACGACGCTAAGGGGGCAAATTGGCGCATCTTTGAGCTGATCATCCTCAACGTAGCCACGCTACGTCTGCGGGTGCTCACCCCAAATATGCGCCAATTTGCCCCCTTAGCGCCGCCAATCTCCCCCAATTACCCTTTTTGGGTGGAACCACTGTTTTATTGGGTATGTCGTGTTGTGATATTGGTTCGACATCGCGTTGCTCGTCGTGTTACTCGTCGTGTTGTTCGTCGCGTTGCTCGTCGTGTTGTTTGTTGTTTGGGTTAGGAGGGGGCTTTTTTTTGGGTTTGATATTGGTAGAGGGTGATGCCGGCGGTGATCATGATTAGGCATAGTAATTGACCCATGGTTAGGGGGCCTAGGATGGGACCTAGGTGGGCGTCGGGTTCGCGGACGAATTCGATTAGGAATCTTAAACTGCCGTAACCAGCCATGTAAAGTCCGAATAGTTGGCCCTCCTTTAATTGGCACCTTGTCATGCATGTGTATAATATGCCGAATAATAATAGGCCCTCTAATCCCGCTTCATATAATTGGGATGGATGTCTCGGCTCGGGGCCTCCGCCTGGGAAAATCATGCCCCACGGATGTGTTGTTACTCGGCCATATAATTCGCCGTTAATGAAATTGGCCAAGCGGCCAAAAAAGATTCCGATCGTGCTGCTGATCCCCAATATATCTAATATGCCCCATACTCGGACCTTGTTTTGGTAACTGAATATTATACACCCTAACATTGCCCCGATCGCGCCGCCATGATAGGACATGCCGCCTTGCCAGATTGCCAATATCGAGGCGGGGTTGGACCAATAATAACCCCAGTCATAAAAAATGACGTAGCCTAATCGACCCCCTAATAAAATGCCTACCACGATCGCATAAACCAAATTGATGAACTGGTCCATACTCAAGCCCATCCCCTTACATAATCGCTTGTACCCAAACATCGCCCCGCCAATGATCCCGCCAATATAGGCCATCCCGTACCATTGGATCTTTAATGGGCCTATTGATACGATCACAGGGTCTATATTTGGATATTCAAGCATCAAAATTTGCTTCCTTTTAATAGTGTGTCGCCAGTTTTTTACCTCTTGGCCTTGCCATTAGTATCAGAGCTTCTTCTGGTGATATAATATTAGTATGCCAGTTTTTAAACAATATAAAAAGAGCGATGAGGATACCGTTCATATCCCCATGCTCCAAAAATCTGTTCTTATCGATCCGCAAGCTCGTGCGGCTGACTTTCCAGCCAAATCATTCTCGTCCATTATTAAACGATCTCGGGTCGCCGTGTCTTATTTTACTGAACAGTTGCCCTTCGTAGATGCCTCCTTGGAACCGGAACTCGATCAGGATGTGCTGCTCTTAGATCCCGATTCAGACGCAAGTACGGAGCAAGCTGAGGGGGGGCTGATGGGGGCTGAGTTGGGGTCTGATACAGCCGGGCTGGTCTCTGTACAGGTCTCGGAAGATGAAAAAAATGAGATTTTGGCTCGGGTTGAACAAGAGGCTCGGGACCAGGCCCAAAAATCGGCCGAGGAATGGGCCCAAACACAGGCCAAAGAATGGGCCGAGTCTTACTACCAAGAACAAAAACAACAGATGGATGAGGACCTGCATAAACAACAACAATTGGCCCTTGAACAACTTGAAAAAGACAGCGATCAACAACGTGACCAGGCCTATCAAGAGGGGCTTCAAAAAGGGGAGGCCAAGGGTCGGGCCCACTTTGATGAACAAGCAGAGGCCTTTATGGGTCATATTAATGCCCTGTCTCAAACCAAAGTGGAGTTGCTCCAAGAGATGGGCCGCGGAGCGATTGATCTTGCCATGGTGATTGCTCAAAAGGTGATTCAAACTGAAATTGAATCCAATGACGATGTCTTTTTTAATATCCTTAAAGAGGCGATCTCGACCGTGACCGATAAAGATCGGGTCATTGTTAAAGTTAATGAATCGGACTTGGATGTCGTTGAAACGTTTCAAGACCAATTTAAAAAGGCACTTAAAGATATTAAAAAATTGGATATTGTTGCTGATCCTAGTATCAGCCAAGGGGGATGTGTCGTCGAAACGAATATGGGCTATATCGATTCGAGTATCTCCACTAAACTTCAACTTATTCAAGAGGCCCTTCAACAGGACTATATCGATCAAAAAAATGAAGCGGCTGCCCTCGATGAGGTGCCGCTACTGTCAGCCTCTGAACCGGAATCAGACTCAGCTTCTCAATCTTTGCCTACCGAAGAAGCGCCCTTGAAGCACGAAGACGAAGATGAAGACGAGGTCTTTGCGCCCCTATCCACAGAACCGTTGCCAGATAGCGGGGACTTGGATACGTTTGATGAGATTGACGAGTTTGATGATGTTGATACCAGCACAGAAGTGGATGCGGATGATGATGATGACTTCTTTGAATTAAATGAAGATGATGAACTGTTTGATGAAGATGCTTTTGAAGATATCTAAAATGAGGGCCTGAGTAATGGATATTAACTTTGAACGGTACCAAAAGGTGGTCCAGAGACAGGACCTTTTACAAGTGGTGGGGAAAGTGATTCAGGTGGTGGGCCTGATCGTAGAGGCTCAGGCGCAAGGCGTTTCTGTGGGTGAGGTCTGTCGAATTGTTGTGGATAAAGATAATGTCGTGCTCTCAGAAGTGGTTGGCTTTAAAGAAGATAAAGTGCTCTTGATGCCCCTAGGGCTTTTGTCTGGAGTTCGGCCTGGTAGTCGTATCTATGCCACTGGGAAACCAGTTCAGGTTCAGGTGGGTATGGGGCTATTGGGACGGGTCCTTAATGGTATGGGGCAAGTCATGGATGGGAAAGGGGAATTGGAAAATTGTCCGGATGTCTATGACTTGGATAATGACCCGCCAGATCCGGTGCTTCGGCCTCGGATCTCTAAAGTGCTTAAGACTGGCGTGAAGGCCATTGACGTGGCGTTGACCTTGGGGCGTGGACAACGGGTGGGGATTTTCGCCGGCTCTGGGGTCGGGAAAAGTACCCTTATGGGCATGTTGGCTCGGAACTGTGAAGCTGAAGTGAATGTGATTAGCTTGGTCGGGGAACGGGGACGGGAAGTTAAAGACTTTATTGAAGAATCTTTGGGTGAAGAGGGGCTTCGTAAATCGGTGGTTATTTGTGCCACCTCCGATCAGCCGCCTGTGATTCGGCTTAGAGGGGCCATGGTCGGGACCGCTGTTGCTGAATATTTTCGGTCTCAAGGAAAAGATGTCCTCTTTATGATGGACTCGGTGACCCGATTCGCTATGGCGCAACGTGAAATTGGACTGGCGACTGGTGAGCCGCCTACCACCAAAGGCTATACGCCGTCGGTGTTTGCTATGTTACCTCGCTTGATGGAGCGGGCCGGGACCTCTGAAAAAGGGTCTATTACCGCTATTTATACGGTATTAGTGGAAGGTGGGGATATGGATGAGCCCATCGCGGATGCGGCTAGGGGGATCTTGGATGGCCATATTCTCTTGTCACGGGACTTGGCGGCCAAGAATCATTACCCCTGTATCGATATCGGACATAGTGTGAGTCGGCTCTTTGGGGTCATTAATGAACGTGCTCATCAAGATGCTTGTGGGGGGCTGAGGGAGGTCTTGGCCCGGTATGCTGAGGCTGAAGATTTGATTAATATAGGCGCCTATGTGAAAGGGAGTAACCCTAAAGTTGATAACGCCATTGATAAGATCGATGAAGTGAACCAACTCCTACGGCAACGTACGGAAGAAAATATCGACTTTGAGGATTCGTTACGGCAATTGATGGGTATTTTTCCTGGCTAGGGGGCGTCACTCGTGAGTAAGCCCAAGAAAGGGAAACGTTTTGTCTACTCTTTAGCTTCGCTGTTGAAGGTTAGAGAAATTCGTGAGAAACAAGAACAAGATAAGCTCATTGAAGCTGAACGCAGACTCAGGGAAGAACAACAGAAAGAAAAGGAAATGAAAGCGCATCAGGCCGCCCAATATTCCGAACTTCAACAGATGCTCGGAGAAACGGATGAATTGCCGGATATGAATTATATCAAACTTCGCAAGCTGTATATTGAGAAGGTTAAAGAACAAGTGATTGAACAAGAAAAAGTGACCCAAGAGGCCGATAAAGCCAAAGACGACCAAAGAGAGAAACTAACAGAGGCAGCGAAGAATAAGAAGATTATTGAAAAAGATAAAGAGAAAACAAGAATAGAGTGGAAAAAGTTAATGGATAAAGAGGATGGGAAGTTTTTGGATGAGATTGCGACAATTGGTTTTGAAAGTAAGCGACGTCAAGCGGAAGAGGATGAGAAACGAGCGGACTTGAGGCGGAATGAATCGGCCGATGTTGAAGAGGATGGGGCGGGGATTAGCTAGAGGAGATGGGGTGGGTCTATTGAATTTTTGACGGACCTGAGTTAGGATTATAGTCGAAGTTAATCCCATTTTTTTGAAGGAGTGTATATGCAAAAGCGAGTTTTGATATTAACGGCGGTCTTTGTTTGGATGTTGTCATGGTCGGTTAATGCGGGGGTTCGTTATGATATTGCTGATTTTGAAAGCGCTGGACCCAAAGGGGATGTGGGCGTGGTTAGTGTGGGGGGCGCTACTTTTTTTAAATTGGGTTTGAGCCCGGACCTAAAGTTAGGTGGCTTAGAGTTAGGCTTAGGGTTGAATTTGTATGTGCCCATGACGGATGGGGCAGACTATCCTTCCGATCTTAGCTTTTTGAGCCTTCGTCATATCGGGTATACGCATAAAGATTTATTTGGAATTAAAGGGGGTCGGTTGACGGGTGTTAACTTAGGGCATGGGCTTTTGATGGATAATTTTGATACTGGATCCGGCGGCAGTGCTGAAATGAGTATGGATAAAGCGGGGGTATTGGCCTTTGCTCGCTTGGGTAGCTTAAAGATTCATACGCTTGCGACCGCACAGGCGCTTTATGGGGTTCGGACCACACTTCGATTGCCTGAATCATTGGTATTGGGGATGCCGGTTGAGGTAGGGGCGTCGTATATTACCGATCAAGAAGGGGTCGGTGATAGCTCAGACTCGACTAGTGTTACTCGAGTTAAACAAGATGGGTATAGTGCGGATGTGTCGTTGCCGATTGGCGGTAAGTTATTTACGCCTTATGTGGAGTATGCCAACTTGGTGGACCAAGGGACGGGCTTGTCCGCTGGGTTTTATGGGAAATTAGGATCGAAGTTTGATTATCGGGCAGCGTATCGTGTTCTTGAAAAAGGCTTTGCGCCTGGTTATTTTAACCAAGCCTATTATGCGCAGTCTTTTGATTTTGAGACTGATGCCTTGAAAGAAGATGTCGCTGGTATTTTGGCTCAGGTGAATGCCGATCTTATGGGCGTTGCCAAGGCTGGGGCGATGTATGAAAATTATTCGGGTACCCAGCTACTTACTTGGGCGTTGGGATGGAAGCGAATTCAAAATGTGGCAGGTGTGGTTAATTATACCCAAACATTCCAAGAGGAAGTGAACCCAGTGGCAGATGCAACGTTGATTTATTATACCCATAAGCCTTTTGATGTGATTATTAATGTTAAACGGGTTTATCAAGATGATGGGTCGTTTACAGAGTCCTATAATTCTGGGTTTCGTTTGAACTTGGATCGATTGGTTCCATCTATATTTTAGGGGCCTTTTGAATTTAAGGGGGGGAAGAGTGGTGGGATGTATTTTTATATCGTTAAGGGCGTCGTCCCTTTATTTTGCTCTTTAAGAGTGCTTATTTCGTTCTGTTATTGATGAAAGAATGCTATTATATTAATAGGGTTTAGCAAGATTAGGATGAAAGGATATACACTGTGCCTAAACGCACTCAAATCGTTAGTGTCGTGAATCAAAAAGGTGGCGTTGGTAAGACCACAACGGCAGTTAACTTGGCCTCTTTTTTGGCAGAGTCCGGTTATCGGTGTCTGTTAATTGATATGGATCCTCAAGGAAATGCGACCTCAGGTGTTGGGGTGCAGTTATCAGGGGTTACAACTCATATTTATCACCTTTTATTGGCCCAATGTTCAGTTAAAGACGTGTTATATCCCACCGCTTTTGATCGCTTACATGTGATTCCGTCGAATCGTGATCTGGCTGGCGCGGAGGTGGAGCTGGTGGATCAGGTTTCACGTGAAACCCGCTTAAAAGAGGGCTTGGCGCCTTTATTGCCTTATTATGACTATATTGTGATTGACTGCCCGCCAGCATTGGGATTATTGACTTTAAATGCCCTTGTTGCGTCGTCAAAGACCATTATTCCGGTCCAGTGTGAGTACTTTGCATTAGAGGGGATCGCCAACTTGGTCACGACATTACGGCAAGTGAAGCAGCATTTGAACCCGAGTTTGGAAATTGCTGGGATTGTATTGACCATGTTTGATCGCCGTACGGCGTTGAATCGTCAGGTTGTTGAAAATGCTAGATCCTTTTTTAAAGAACTTGTTTTTGATACTATTATTCCTAGAAATATTCGCTTATCAGAAGCACCCAGTCATGGCTTGCCGATTGGCTTGTATCGCTACAATTCGAAGGGGGCTCGTGCTTATGAGTTATTAACAAAGGAGGTTATTCAACGTGTCTAATACCCAACAACAACGATTAGGAAAGGGGCTGGAGGCCTTGATCCCAAAATCATTTCTAGCGTCTGGAAAGTCCATTACTCAGGTGCCTATTACTCAAGTGGTGCCCAATTCGTATCAGCCTCGATTATATTTTGATGAGGCGAGTTTAGCGACGTTGGCAGAGTCGATTCGGCAGAACGGCGTGGCTCAGCCCGTGATTGTCCGTCAAACGGGGGATGTTTATGAGTTGGTGGTTGGAGAACGCCGGTTTCGCGCGAGCCAATTGGCAGGGTTGGAGACGATTCCTGCGATTATTCGGGTCTTATCTGATAAAGAGGCCTTGCAGTTGGCATTGATTGAAAATATAGACCGTGAAGAGCTTTCTGCGATAGAGGTGGCTAAGGGTTATGATCGCTTGATTCAGGAGTTTGGGATGGCCCATCAAGATTTGGCCAAGGTGTTTCAACGGAATCGTTCGACGATTACCAATACGATTCGGCTTTTAAAGTTGCCAGAGTATGTTCAGGAGGCCATGTTGTCAGGTCAATTGTCGGAAGGTCATGCCCGTACTTTATTGGGAATTGATGATGCAGAGGAATTACGTCAGCGTTTTCAGCAGCTATGTGAAGAGGGGCTTTCGGTTCGGGATGCCGAAAAGCTGGCAAAACGCTCAGGTTCGTCCGAGACGTCTTTATCGGGATTAGAAAAAGTAAAGACTCGTCAAAAAGTTCAGTCCACAGCCTTGGGAATGCCAGTATGGATTCGCCCGACTAAACGTCATCAAAAGATCGAAATAAAAGTGTCCTCAGAAGCCGATTTTCAACGTGTGGCAGCCCTTTTGGGCATTGATAATGCCATGACTTGGTGTTAAAATTTTTAGCTCATGTTTCACGTGAAACAGGGGTTTTTAATTTTTTTTAATGCCCTTTAGGTTGAAATGTAGAAATTCATTGTAGGTAAAACAGAAAGTGTAGGGTATTGGGTATGTTGGTGTCAGGGGTGTATAGACGTATATTTTGTGATAGACTATTGCCGCGTTTAGACCGGGTTAATAATGAGATGGCGATCAAAAGTCGATTAATTACGGCGGCTAATCGTTGCTCAAGGGCCTTTTCATCACTATGTGACGTGGGTAAGCCTGGCTTACTGATTGGTCCGTCACCTCTGCCTTTACCAAATAAACCGGGTATTTCGAGTGTGCTTACTCAGTGGCGTGCTCTGGATAAAAAGCGGGCGCTTCATCATGACTTGCAAGGATTTCTTTTAGAGCAAAAACGGTTTTTATCTTACTATACAAGGGTGTCTCTTTCATCAAGTAAGCTGGATCTTGAGGGTGAATATTTTCATTTATATCAAGAACTTGGTCGATTGAGTCAGCAATCCATTCCATCTAATCACTATGAAGAGACGTTATTTAAACGGCTTTCTAGTCGTTTTTTTATTAATCAATCTTGCCCGTATGATGACAAGTTGTTATTTGGCCGCCTGGCGTCTTTATGTACTTATTTTGGGCAACGAGTGGATGAACTTGATGGCTTGTGCCTGTCTTTTGATGAGGCGTCTCTTTTACAGGAGGAGATTGAATTGTCTATATTCATATTGCACCATTCAAATTCACATCAATCCTTTAGTTTACTTCAAGAGAAAATGACGGCTATTGATGCGCTATGGGTTGAAAATTTTAATGCCTTCACAGGGTTTGTTTCTGAGAACGGGCGTGAAGTCGATGATATTTATTCTCGTATTTTAATTGATTTGGACATGATTGATGTGAAAATTAATGAAGTGGAAGGGTTATTGTCGCCACTGTGTCAGTCCTCGTTGCATGGCTTGGATGGTGCTGAGGGGGTACCGTTGGGTAATTCCTACTCCGGCGTAGTTGACTCTTTTTTAGTCTATAAAAAGGTTGTTAAAGAGCGTCGTGTTGCTTTAGAAGCGGGACTGGATCGATTAAATATGAGTATTGGTGTGATTCAACGACAAACTGGAACCCTTGTTAATTATATTAATGAGCTGACAAGTCAAGATCAAGGTAAAGCGTGAGTTTTGCTTGTATCGGCCTGGGTAGGGTCTCTTTTCACTTGCCTGGACATAGATCCAGAGGTGCTTTATTTCGTGTATCCACTGCATCTGTCCTTCAGATTAAAAGGCACATGTCACAAGGTGATGCGTGGGATGCTGATGGGCTAGTTGATAGTCTTAGTTTGCTTAACCGAAATTTTGTTGCTCTGTCTAAGAAGTTAGATGAGGTGAGTACCATTTCACCTCATTTTTTTGATTTACATCATGAGGCAAGCGTGGGGTTGTATGCACAAACCTCAGCGAGTTTAGGGGCCTTCTTAGCTTGTTTAGAGGATGTTTCATCAAATTCTGACTTATCATCTGAGCTCATTCGACCGTTAAGTCGGCTCAGGCAACTTTTGCTTGATCATGATGCTGTTTATCATGAGGGCATGCGACAATTCATGGCGTTAATAAGGGTTTTGGATCAAGAGGCTCATCATTTGTGTCTGTCTTTTATGAGATTAAGGCATGGGGTTTGTGAATTGGACGGCACCATTGATTCGATTTTATTTTGTTCTAATAAGATAGACTTTTCTAAAGGGGCCGGACTTTTACACTTGCAGTTACGTCAGTTATCTGACGATTTATCTTTTTTAGATCAAGGGGTGTTTCGATTTCAAGAGTTGACATTAGCTCGCCTGATTAATCAGGCGCAATTGGATATTCAGTCGAATTTTGAAGAATTACAGGCTTATTATTCGCACTTTAGGGCGCGGCTTGATCCTCAATGCAAGATCATTGGCCGTTTACTTATTAAGCAGGACCCTTTGCTTGGCCAACGTTTTCTTGCTAAGGCGGACCTGTATCGCTTGGAGCTGGATCATATTGAAGATATGCTTTCTCGGTCTCGTTTGGCGTTGTCAGAGGATATTGTTGATTATAAATACGCACTTTCGGTTCTGAGCTTAGAGGTTGAGGATGCGACAAAGGGTCAAATGGGCTTTTCTTGTGCGTTGGTACATGATCTTATTGATAAGTACTCATAGTAAGGGAGTTTGATCGTCATGTTTCACGTGAAACACGCTATTTTTGGATATTTACCCCCTTTTCTTTTTGATAATATCAATGAGATCTTTGTTGTTAAAGGGTGTTGTTAATGTTGGGTCAATCTGCTTTATCGGTGTTATATATGGGAGTGCGTCCTATTTTGGGGTCGTTTTCTTCTAGGTCAGTGATTGGGCTAACTCACTTGTCCAAGGCCGCCAGATTTGCCGTTCACACGCTTGGACCACGCGTTGGTATACACCGGAGTACTTCGCCTACTATTTTGGAATTGAAGGGTGTAGAGGGGCGGGTGTCTGAGGCGTTATTGGATTTATCTTTGGATAAGATATCGGTCGAGTTTTTGTGTATTGATCAGTTTTTTAAGCGATATTTAGATACCGTTAATTCATTTGGTCATTTATTAAATTTGTCACCCTATTCAAATACTGGGTTGAGCTTGACTGAACCTGCGGTTAATGGCTTAATCGCCTTGATTGGTAGGCAAACTAAGCTTGTCCAATCCGATTGTCAACGCTTGGCGGATCAGCTTAATTTATTAGAAGTGTATTTGTTACAAAAAAGAGCCGCTTTGAAGGAGATTCGGTATCATATTCATGAGTTAATGGGCCTTATTGAGTTATATGACCCCCTTAATAAGGGTGGATGTTATCAAAAAGGGCAGCCAGCTTTATGTCAACAAGACGGGGACCTGCTTTGTCAAATTATTAATGTTTATGACGCATTAGATCGGTCTATTTTGTATTATCAAACTCAGTTTGATGTGACGAGTTCCTTGTATGATTCTTTGGATTTAGCTGTTTTTCTTCAAGACCTTGACACTTGTTATCACGATATTTTGCTTGGCTTTAATGCTTGTTTTGGCTTACTAAGAGATCAACCCGCACTTCTGGCATTGGTTCATAACGAAACGGCATCTCAGATCAAGTTAGCTTGGGCATATGCGGATCATTTTTCAGATCTTTTACGATCATTGGCATTGTCATTAGAATCTCGTTTTGATATTTATGATTCCTGGATATCGGGCGCCAGTCGCTTTGATAGAGAGGTCCTTCTTGCCTTGCCTGAAACCCTTGATCAACAGCGTGCTTATTTTTTAGATTTTTTTCAATCCTGTCCGGATCACGCCTAATTTAGAATTGCTCAATAAGATAGTAATAGGGGGGCTGTTTTAGGGTGGTGATTTGGGGGTGCTTTGGGTATTCATTGTGTTGATGCTGGCTGATGGGTAGGCATAAGCGCCCTTTTTTTTTGAGCAGTTGTTTGGCTAAGGGGGTGATCTTGTCGTAGTGGCCAAATGCTTTAGCGGTGACGATTCCAAATTGGTGATGGGGGTGATGATGTAGGTATTCGTTGATGTTTTGGGTGATGATTTGAATGTTTTCAAGACTTAGTTGGTCTTTAACTTGGGTTAAAAATGTGGTTTTCTTGTGTTTTGAGTCGATGAGTGTAATGGGTCTGTCCGGGAGCATGATCCCCATGATGATGCCAGGGAATCCTGAACCGGAGCCAATATCTATGATCGGGCCAGGGTGGTCGTTGATAATGTTGCTGAGTTGAATACTATCTTCAATGTGAAAGTCTAATCGGTGATAGGCCGACTTTGCATATACATTGGTATGGGAATTATAACGTTTTAATAAATCGATATAGGACTTGATTTTTTCGTCAACACTTGTTGTCATGAAGATAGTATATCCAATATTTAACTAACAAAAAAGGGGCTGTTATGAAGGACCGGCGTGTCGTTGCAATTTTAATTATTATTTTATTGGGGCTTTCTGCGTATTTGGGTCGCTTTGTGAGTCCATCTGCGACATTGACCCATCATCGATTGCAGGTGACGATGGATGATGACCGGTCTTTTTATATTGAGCGGGGAGAACGGGTTTATTTTGAGAGTATGTCGGTTCCTTCTATGGTCTATTTAAGTGATGATTATTTGGGGCACTGGCAAATGGTTCGAGATAGTGGGATGAGTTTTCCGCGGGTGGTGAGTACTTATGCCTCAGATGGCCAGCTTGACTATTATAAGATTGATTTGAAACGTCATTTTGGTGTCTGGTCTTTTTTGCCGGCCATTATTGCGATCTTGTTTTGTTGGATTCTAAGGGAGCCGATGAGTTCTTTATTTTTGGGTATCGTCTCGGCAGCATTGCTATTAGGAAAATATGATGTGATGAATATGGTGTTGATTGAACGTTTGGGAACCGAGAGTGTGGCGGCGATTTTGATATTATATTTATGGCTTTTGGGAGGCTTATTGGGCATTTGGTCAAAAACGGGTGCCTCTCATGCCTTTGCGCAATGGATGTCTGCGAACTTTGTTAGGGGGCCACGATCTGCGAAGTTAGTGGCTTGGGGGATGGGCGTTTTATTTTTTCAGGGCGGTACGATTAGTACGGTATTGGTGGGCACGGCTGTGAAACCCATTGCGGATGAAAATCAAGTTTCTCATGAAGAACTTTCTTATATTGTAGATTCAACTGCGTCACCCATTGCGTCTCAATTGGCGTTTAATGCATGGCCTGCTTATGTCCAGTCGTTTATTTATGTATCGGGTGTCTCTTGGCTTGCAACGGAGACCGACCGAATTGCCTTTTTCTTTAAGAGTGTTCCCTTTTGCTTTTATGCTATTTTTGCCGTTTTAGGCACCTTTTTATTGAGTATTGATAAAGCCCCATTTTTGGGTGAGCGATTAAAAGCGGCCATTGACCGGGTTCGCCAGACTGGAGAATTAGATCGGCCTGGCGCCAGTCCTTTGGCGGCCTCTGAACTTCAAATGACCCGTGTTCCAGATGGCTATGAGTCCCATATGAGTGAGTTTATATTTCCGTTGTTGCTCTTAATCGGGACCTGTGTCGTGACATTTATATGGATGGGGACCCCTCAAGTCCATTGGGCATTTTCGTTTGCTATTTTACTTTCTTTGGTGATGGCGTTATTAAAAGGCATGTCTTTACAGTCGATTATGGCAGGGGTGGGAACGGGATTAAAAGGGGTGGTGGGCGGCTCTGTGATTTTGTTATTAGCGGTGACGATTGGGGGCTTAACACAAGAGACGGGGGCAGCGGTTTTCTTAGTTGACCTTTTGGGTAGTTGGTTGCCCTTTTGGTGTCTACCTGTATTATTACAATTATTAACGGTGATGATTTCTTTTTCTACTGGGACGAGTTGGGGGACTTATGCGGTGGCCTTTCCGTTGGCCATGCCCTTATCTTGGGCGATTGCGCAAGGTCATGGCTTGGAGAACCCGATGTTTTTTATGACCATATGTTTTGCGGCGGTCATGGATGGTAGTGTGTATGGCGATCAGTGCTCTCCCATTTCGGATACCACCGTCTTAAGCGCGATGTGTACGGGAACTGATTTAATGGATCATGTTAAAACACAAATCCCTCAAGCGACTATTGCGGCAGTATTAGCAGGGATTTGTTGGACACTTTTGGTGATGATTGTGGCTTAGTGAGAATGGGCATGTTTCACGTGAAACTGCCTTTTTTTGGGTGGTTATTGATGTTGGGGTGATGAAAAGGCCGGTGTTAATTGGCATTTTTTGAGGTAGGTAATCAGCACCATGATATCGGCGGGGTTAATTCCAGCTACTTTTTTGGCATCCCCGATTGAATGTGGACGATAGGTGATGAATTTGCTGCGACTTTCTTCTTTCAGGCCTTTGATTTTATTGAAGTCTAATGTTTTAGGGATCACTAAAGAATCTAAGGCGTTGATTTTTGTGATCTCTTTTTTTTGTTTTTCGATATAGCCTTCGTATTTGATTTCCACTAAGGCGCGTTGCGCGGACTCTGTTTCATCGGGCGAGATGAGTTGATGTTCTAGAAGGGTGCTTATTTGCGCTTCTGGGCGCTTCAGTATATTGATGAGGGGCGTGGGTTGAGAGAGATTGAATTTTTCGTTTAAAGCACGGTCTGTTCGATGCTTTTTCCAACGCTTTTGATGTGCGTTAATTTCATCATGGGTGTTTCGGAGTTGTTGGATTTGAGAAACGGATAGGAGTCCTATTTCGAATGCGGCTTCACTGAGTCGTTGGGAGGCATTGTCTTGTCGGAGTAAGAGTCGGTATTCGGATCGAGAGGTGAGCATACGGTAGGGTTCGTAGATGGGCTTAGTAATTAAGTCATCAATCATGGTGCCAATAAAGCTATTTTGACGGGTTAGAATAAAGGGGGCTCTGTTTTGGGCATTCAGTGCACCGTTAATCCCGGCGATGAGGCCTTGACCGGCGGCCTCTTCATATCCGGAGGTGCCATTAATTTGGCCGGCAAAAAAGAGGTTTTTAATGGCGATGCTTTCTAAGTTTCGTTTGAGTTGGTTTGGATAAATAAAATCATATTCAACGGCATAGCCATATTTGAGGACTTTGACATTTTCAAGGCCTGGCATTTGTTTCATGAATGCCAATTGGACATCTTCAGGAAGAGAGGTGTTGAGGCCTTGTGGGTAGATGCTATTCGTGTTTCGGCCTTCCGGTTCAATAAATATTTGATGGCGGGGTTTGTCTTTGAATCTTACGACTTTGTCTTCGATGGAGGGGCAGTAGCGAGGGCCTGTTCCTTGAATAACGTTGGTATAAAGTGGCGATCGGTCTAAATTATTGAGGATAATATCATGGCTTTTAAGAGAGGTGTAGGTCGAGTAGCAATCAATTTGATTTAAATATCGTTGGTTGGGCGCGCTTCTAAAAGAGAAGCGAAGGAACTCTGTATCGCCGGGTTGTAGGTCCATGGGGCCAAAGTCGATACTGTCACGATCTAGTCGGGGAGGTGTACCTGTTTTTAATCGACCTAGTTTGAAATGCTTGGCCAAGCAATCGGAGAGGTGGGTGGTATTCGGCTCACTGTCTCTACCGCCTTCTTTATTTGTGAGACCGGTGTGTAATCGGCCTTTTAAGAATGTGCCGGTGGTAATGACCACACTGTGGGCATAAAGGGTTTGTGTTTGGCAGATGGCGCCTTTAACTTGATTGTTTTCAATAATGAGATCTTGGGCGGTGTCCGTAATTACAGTGATATTGGGGTGTTGATGAATGACTTGATTCATATGTGCTTGGTATTCCCATTTATCATTTTGAGCGCGAAGGCATTGTACGGCAGGGCCACGGGACCGGTTCAAAATTTTGAGTTGGATATGGGTCTGATCAGCGGCATGTCCCATTTCGCCGCCCAATGCATCAATTTCGCCTACGATTTGTCCTTTTGCTGGTCCGCCAATGGACGGGTTACATGGCATTAGCCCGATATGATCGCTGTTGGTGGTGACTAGGGCACAGCTTGCGCTTAAGCGTGCGGCTGCCAATGCGGCTTCGATGCCGGCATGTCCGCCTCCAATAATAATGACGTCATAGGTGCTTGATTGACTCATCTTCACAATATATCATTAATGTGCTGATTTTGTCACCCTTATCAAAAAACTAAATATAATTGTATTTATTTTTGGTTTATATTTAAATAATATTTTATTTTATAGTTGTTTTTGGGGGTGTTACAGTGGTTTCTGTAGGGATGGGTTTTGTAAGGTTTAGATAATTCCAGGTTTTTTGTACAATAGAGAAGGTAGGAGTATGTACATATGGATATAAGTAAGCTTCGGCATGTGGGGGTGATGGGAGACGGTGTAACAGCGACGGCGGTTCGTGTTGCGTTGCCTCGTTTGGGGTGCCAAGAGGTGTCGCTTTCGGAAGCGGAGGTGATTGTGATTAGCCCGGGGATCCCCATGACAGATGCGTATGCTGTTCCTGTTATTTCGGAGGTGGAGTTTGCCTTTTTGTGGATGAAGACACAGGGGACAAGGCCGGAATTGATTGCGGTTACGGGGACCAATGGCAAAAGTACGGTGGTTTCATTGTTAGGACATATTTTGGATTGTCCGGTGGCAGGTAATATTGGCGATCCATTGATTAATTTTGTGGCTTCTGATCGGGTATGTGATCGTTTGGTGGTGGAATTGAGTAGTTTTCAGTTAGAAGGGTGTTCATTATTTCGGCCTGAGGTGGCGGTATTATTACCGATTACACCGGATCATTTATCTCGGCATGGGACCTTTTCGAATTATCAAGCACAAAAAGCCAAGATTTTTCAACAACAAGGGCCTGAAGATGTGGTGGTTTATGATGAGAGTCGACCGGAGTTAGTGTCATTATTGGCGACGGGGTGCCAGGCTCAAAAAATATCATATTTTTCAGATGAGATGCGCTTACCAGCACAGATGTTGGGTGAGTTTAACCGATCGAATATTAATGCGGCGTTTTCTGTTTGTCGATATTTGGGGGTATCTGAAACGGTGTTTGAAGAACGGGTGTCTCACTTTTCTCCTTTACCTCATCGATTAGAATATGTCACTGAGCTTCAGGGGCGACGTGTTTATAATGACTCTAAGGCGACCAATATTGATGCGACCCGACAGGCTGTATTGGCCATGACTTGGCCCACTCATTTGATTTTATGTGGAGAGGCAAAAGGGGAAGATTATGTTCCTCTTCTTCAAGAGATTCGGCCTCAGTTATCGTCATTGGTGGTTTTTGGTGCTATTTCTATGGCAGTGAAACAGGCGTGTGATGATATAGGGGTTTCAGTTGAGGTTGTTTCTGATATCACGATGGCGCTGTCTTTTAGTTTAAATCAGAGTCAATCTGGTGATGTGATATTATTTTCGGCATCAGGGGCGAGTTTTGACCAGTTTGATGGCTATGCTCACCGGGGCGAGTGTTTTAAATCTGTGGTGATGGGGGCGGCTTAGTGGGTAAGGTCTTTCGGTTACATTGGATGTTTTTTGCCTGTGTTTTGGCCTTATTAGTGATTGGGTTTTTAATGTTATTATCGACCAGTTCGGTGGTGGGGGTTGCTAATTATCAAAACGGGTATTACTTTGTGAAGCGACAGTCTATTTATTTGCTGGTTGGTTTGGCGGCGTTTTTTGTTGGGGCATGGGTTCCGAATCAGCTTTATAAGCAGTATATGCGGTGGCTGTTTTTTGGGGTTTTGATCTTATTAGGCTTGACGTTGGTGCCAGGAATTGGGGTCAAGACCGGTGGGGCGAGTCGGTGGTTAAATTTAGGATTTATTCAATTTCAACCGGTTGAGCTGGTGAAGTTTGTGGTCGTGGTTGTTTTGGCCAGTGTTTTAGATCATAAGCGAGCGCAATTACATTTGTTTTGGCGGGGCCTTTTTCCGATTTTGGCGGTAATGTCATTGCCCTTATTGATGTTGATGATGCAACCTGACTTGGGAAATGTGGGGTTGATGGTGTTAACCATAGGGGCGTTATTATGGGTCAATCGGGTCCCTCGGCCATTTTTGATGCTGTTAATTGTGGCTGCAGTCCTTATTTTTGTTATTAATTTATTTCAACATCCGTATCAAATGCAACGGGTATTGAGCTTTTTATCTCCTATGCAAGATATATTGGGTCGAGACTATCATATGAATCAATCATTAATCGCGATTGGGTCGGGGGGCATTTTTGGACAGGGGATTGGGGAGAGCCGCTTGAAATACTTTTATTTGCCTTTACAGTATTCGGATTTTATATTTTCGGTTATTTGTGAAGAAGGCGGCTTTGTTTTAGCGGGCTTGGTGGTTGGGTTATTTGGGGTATTGTTTGTTCGTGGACTAGGGATTGTGAATCGGGCTGCTACGGCATTTTCAGGAAACTTGGCGTTGGGGCTTTTGGTATTTATTGTAGGGCAGGCGTTTGTGAATATGGCGGTGGTGACGGGCTTGTTTCCGGTCACTGGGATTCCCTTAACGTTTATTAGTTTTGGGGGCACGTCATTGATGATGTCCCTTTTTTTTATAGGGGTTATTTTTAATGTGGCGGATGAAGGGCTCAAACAGCAATATCAATTTTCCTTTTCTGAGGAGCAAGAAGAAGGATGAGTGGACGCGTGATTTTAACAGGTTCGTCAACGGGTGGGCATTTGTATCCGTTGATTGCCATTGCGCAGGAGTTTGGTTCTGACCGGTGTTTGTTTATTGGGTCTGAACGGAAGATGGATGTGGGGATTGTACAAGAGTATGGCTTTCGTCATTTGGGGATTCCCGTGACACGATTTCACCCCCTGCGTTGGTGTCGGGCACTGTGGCGTTCTAGGCGATATATTCGGGAGTTTCGACCTTCTGTAGTGGTGGGGTCTGGTGGGTATGTGACGGTACCGGTACTGGTGATGGCGTGGTTATTGCGGGTCCCTATTTTATTATTAGAGCAAAATATTATTCCAGGCCGGGTGACCCGATTTATGAGTAAAGTAGCGAAAAAGATTTGTGTAAGCTTTGATCAAAATAAGGGATACTTGCCAAGCGAAAAGATGGTCACGACTGGTAATCCGTTGCGAAAGTATTGGTTAAAAGATGCCGCTTATAAAGCCTTTTCTTCGGTACGTATTCAAACGGATCGTGTGTTGTTGGTGTTAGGCGGAAGTCAAGGTTCGTTGGCTATTAACCGGTTCTTAGAGGCCAATTATGAGGTATTAATGGGAAAAGGGTATACTGTGATTCATTTGGTGGGACGCGCTTATTATAAGTCCCATTATGATCAGGATTATTATACAATGATTTCAGCAAAGGATGGTTTGGCTAAAGTTTATGTGATGCCATATTTTGAGAATATGGCGTATTTATATGGTTTATCAGATGTGGTATTGGCACGTGCCGGTGCGACAACGTTGGCAGAGTTGTCATATTATCAAATAAAGGCCATTTTAGTGCCTTACCCGTATGCGACAGAGGATCATCAGCGTAGCAATGCTGAGGCCATTGTACAGCAAAAAATGGCAATAATGCTTGATGAGTCGTTGTTGTCTTGGTCGGCGTTATCGTCGGCGTTGTTGCAGTTAAGGTCTGTTTGGAGTGATGCGTCTGTTCCGGATTGTGCCAGAATGGCGGTTTGTGATCAGATTGATCAGTTAATGGCGGGGCGGTTATGAGCTTGGGGGCGATGTCTCGACGGGTGTTGATTCGGATGGCACTAATGGCTCATTTAAAAGACTGTTATCGGTCTCGTGACCTAGAGTTAGACTTGGGGCTGTCACCTAAGCAGATGAGTATGGCGGAAAGTCAATTGATGCAGATGGGCTTGGTGACTCGCTTGTCGGTAAGGGGAGGTGAATCTGAGTTGCAATTAAGTGCCAAGGGGCTTAAAAAGGGGCAGCAATTATACCGTGAATCCCGTTGGCGTTGGGGGGTAGGTGCCGCTCTTTTAATTGTCCTTGCCTTAGGACTCTTTTTTATCTCTTATTTTCAAGGACATTAAACTTAAAAGCGCCAACCAAGACAATGGTCTTAGTTGGCGCTTTAATGGGATCTTAGCTTAGATCCGGACTATTTTGTATCGATAGAGATTAATTCTGTTTCGAAGATAAGGGTTGAACCCGGTTCAATTAATGCCCCTGCACCAGCATCACCGTAGGCGAGTTCAGATGGGATATATAACATCCATTTGTCTCCAGGCTTCATTCTTTGTAAGGCTTCAGTCCATCCTTTAATAACGCCGTTTACAGGAAAGGAGACGGGTTGGTTTCGTTTGTAAGAGCTATCAAATTCAGTGCCATTAATTAGGGTTCCTCTATAATGAACCGTTACGTTTTCTGTTAGTTTTGGAGATCGGCCTTGACCGGCTTTAATCACTTTATATTGAAGGCCACTTTCGAGTTCGATCACACCGTCTTTTGTTTTGTTTTCATTGAGGTATTGTTGACCTGCGACTTTGTTTACTCCAGCGATTTGGGTTTGTTTTTCGGTACGGTCTTTTTGAAGTTGTGTTTGAAACTCTTGAAGTGCGGTCGCTTGTTCTTCCTCAGTTAATTCAGATTCGTCATTAAGGGCATCTCTGATTCCTTGAACAAGTGCGTCGTTAGAAATTTCAGGGGCATCTGGTGATTTAAAATTTTTGGCAATATTTTGTCCAATGGAATAGCTTGCTTTTTCGGTAAGGGTTTCTAGTGATGTATTTGATGGGGCCATATCACAAGCACTTAGTACTAGTGTGACGCCTAATATTGGAAGAAGGGCTTTTTTCATTTTATTTACTCCTTAATTTCCTGAACAACCAGGTTGATGTAAGTAACATTATACTATAAATGACGGAACTGCAAAAGTAGAGGGGCTATTTGCTTTCAATTAGGTGGCTTTATTTTTTATTTAAATCCCATTAAACTTAAGCGTATGGTTCATGTTTTAGATTATGGTGTGAGTAACTTAAATAGTGTTTGTAAGGCCATCACCTATTGTGGCTATGATGTCAGTTTGGCACGAACTGCGGCAGATGTGTCAGAAGCCAAGGTGTTGATTATGCCAGGACAAGGTGCTTTTTCTCAAGCGATAGCCCAATTGGAGGCGGAACACTTGGTGATGCCCATTCGGTCTCATATCGAGACTAATAAGCCGTTTTTAGGGATTTGTTTGGGCTTTCAGATATTATTTGAAGGCTCGGATGAGCATGGTCGTCATGAGGGCTTGGGGGTCTTTCCAGGATGGGTATCTCAAATGGATGCGGATCATGTGAAGGTGCCTCATATGGGCTGGAATAAAATTTCAGTGACGTCAGGTACGGATTCGTTGTTAAAGGAGTCGTATATGTACTTTGTTCATTCGTTTTGGGTAAAAGAAACCCGTCCTAATCTGGTGGCAGCGACCAGTGAGTATGGCCATAAATTTGTATCAGCGGTGGCTCAAGACCGTGTTTGGGCGACTCAGTTTCATCCTGAAAAGAGTGGGAATGTGGGGATGGCGTTTTTACGGTCTTTTTTAGACATGGCGCATGCTTAATATAGGTCTTTAAGCGATTCATGATGATGATGTTTACTTAGGCATGACATGGGGCTCATATTTCTATATAATGTCATTAAATGAAAAAAGAAAAAAAAGATGACGTTATTCAGGGCTTACCTCGATGGGTGGTGCCGGTGTTGGGCTTAGCGTTGTTATCGCTTTTATTTGGGTCATTGATGATTTGGCGGCAACGAGTGTATGTTGGGGCGCCTATTTCATGGAGTTTGGATACGCAGGGGGCGGTATCTTCTTCGATTCCTATGGCCACGGTCATGGTTCATGTGGCGGGTGCGGTCCAATCCCCAGGCGTCTATGATGTGGCGGCAGGATTACGGGTAATGCGGGTGATTGATATTGCTGGGGGGGCCTTACCGGGAGCGGATTTGGATAAGGTGAATTTGGCCGCAAGTGTTAAGGATGGGTCTCGGGTATGGGTTCCTTTTCAAAAAGGGGTGAAAGGACGCATGTTACGAACGGTGGGTGCTAATCGTGCGGATATTCAGGTGGTTCATTTGAACCAGGCCACGGTAACTCAACTGGCAGGATTACCGGGTATTGGTCGTGCTATTGCTCAGCGGGTTGTAAATTATCGAGAAACCCATGGGCCTTTTAGGTCCTGTGCTCAGATACAAGACGTGAAAGGCATTGGCCCTCGAAGTTATGAGCGGCTTGCCCCTTATTTACGACTTTAATGGCTTGAAAAGGCTGGGGCTTAGGGCCGTCGGCTAGGCGGTGCAAACCGGGATGACGGGGTGATGGGGGAGCTGGATCGGCCGCGTTGCATACGCTCGTTTTGTGAGCGGCTTGGGCTAGTCGGGGGGACTGGGGTGGTGAGACTCACAAAGGTCTTCATTTGATTGTCGTTGAGTACCGTTTTAATGCGGTTGAGGTCCTTGATTCGAAAGTTAAGTTCATTTGTATATAGTGACAGGATCTGTGTTTTAATGGACTCTATTTTTTGCTTATCTTGAGGTGTTTCGACGATGGCCATATTTAACGCATCGTTTTGTTCCATAAGCGTGCGTAGGTGTTGACTAAAGAAGTCTTTATTTTCTTGATGAAAGACTCGCATTTTTTTTTCTTGGTCTCCAGTTAACTGAAGGGCATTGCTGAGTCTACTGATTTGGTCTGTGGGGGCAGTGTTGCCTCTGCTTAAGTGGGAATGGCCGGGACTGCTTAGGGGGCTGGCAAGCAGCGGGGTTGTGATGATAGTGACGATGAATAGGAAGACAAGACGTTTAATATGGCTCATGTTGAGCTCCTTTTTTTGATGTAAAATATATAAATTAATGAATATTGGTATTATAG
>PBBE01000044.1 GCA_002716485.1 Actinomycetota bacterium | reverse complement strand
TTCCTGATTAAAAAAATCAAAATCATAACTTGCCCCAACCCTTACAGATGGCATTAACAAGTCATCCACATCTTGATTAACACCTGAAGCTAATTCTTTAGTGCCCTTAAACCCAGACCCTAGGTTCTTATACACAACCCCCATCTTCCCTTTATGATCATTAAATGAAATAATACCTCCCACATCCATAAAAATCCCATATTTTGAAACCACCCCATAATCAAAATCCCCTTCAGTATCATTCACCTTCGACAAAATCTGAGCGGTGGTCAAATCAACAGACTCTTCTCCAGTAGCCTTATCATAAACACGATATCGTTCTAAATACCGTAAACTCACCCCAACACTCACCGGCAAACCAAAATTAATTTGAGTGGCATAGGCAAAGGCTGAGTTAGAGTCATAATACCCATCAAACTTAAATTTTGGATTAGAGACCCGATACAAACGACCAATAAAACGTCCTTTCCCAAAAATACCTACCCCAAAGCGATTCCCTGACAATGAAATAAGCGGATTAGCCGCAAATTGCATGCCAATTTTAACCGGAACAATATCTTTCAAATGCTGAATCTGATCCGAAACCTCACTCTCCATATCTGTTAATTTAGCCAAGGTGTCTGTATGTGCTTGATAGTCATTACTTAACGCTGCAGAAAAACGTGGCCATTTAAATTCTGGTTTAGAAAATTTCAAGGCTGCAGGGTTATTCGTAATCGCAGAATGCCCTCTCGCAATGGTCACAGAAACACCCCCCATTGCCTGTTGCCTTAAAGTCAAAAACTCAGACCCCACCTCTTCAATCGCCTGAACAGCCCCCATCCCCAAAACTAAAAATATCATCGTAACAATAAGCATCTGTTTTTTTTGCATATTAATCCCTCCTTTTAAAGATCATCTACTTGTGCTTGTGCAAAATCAAAAATATCTTTAAATGCATTTTCCATTAAGTCATCCAATGCCTCAGCATCATTAATCACCCCAGAATCTGGATATTGAAGCTTATTAAATTCCCTACTGACCCCTCCTGGCACTGTATAGACACCTGTTCCACAAGGAGACCCTATACCAGTTGCACAGTCCGTTGTTTTCTTAACCGCCGTACTCAACGCATTCACTTGCGTCGCCACATTTTTAATAATTTCAAAGTACTTGGTTTGCTCAGAAGTAAAGGAGTTTGATCTTTCAAATCCTACAATGGCACAATTAGCATAATCCAATAAATCCATCGCTTCCATTAAAGTAACATCGGCAGAAGTAATCCACTCCGACACCTTATCCGACCCCTGAACATTGTTAAGAGGGGCCATAATTTCCTCAACAAGGGTATAAATTTCTCCTTTAGCTACCGTCCCTGTAAATGTCACTGAATTATCCGCTGCAATATCCATAACTGAGGATAAGCGCTTAACAACGACCATTGAATTCGCAATGGCTGTTTGTAAAAATTCATCTGCAGAAACATTAGAAAAAGATGCCTCCCCATAACCACAACCTAACTGAGTATCCGTTAAAGTAATGGTTTGACCAGATACCACAATTTGAACAGACCCAACATCACCTGTCGCCTCTACAGATCGTAATCCAATCCCCGACGAAACCGAAGACGATGATCCTGTTAAGATATCCATATGCATCACCATGGTACTACTCGCCGCAATTTCACCCAAAACTTCAGACTCTGCACTCTCAACCACTTGACTTGTACTCTCAATAAAATTACCTGAATCCGCTTGATCAGCATTATCCACATACTCAAGCATATCCTGCCCCATGTCCATCACACCAACCCCACTATTCGCAGACAAAGCCGCCGCTTTCGCAGAATACGCCTCTTGAACCGCTTCAGGCTCCGAACGTTCATTACTAATGACATCAGAAGACAAACTAACCACTTTATTATAATCCGCCGGCGACTTTGCAAAATCTAACAAGGTCGCAACATTATCCGTCTCTAATGCACTCTCTCCCCCAAATAAATTCTCACCACACCCCGCCAAACTTAATGATACTGCCAACACCCCCAACAAATATAACCCTCTTTTTTTCTGCAATGCAACCACTCCTTTCTAAGAATATAGTTCGAAACAAAATGACAACAAAATAAGAACTAAACCATTATATCACACCAAGACAACTATCAAAATCAACCTTTCCTTAAGAAAACCGCTCCCCTTCAAGCCTAGCAATCACCAAGGACCCACTGGCATCCCCCAATACATTAATGGTCGTCCGACACATATCCAAGACCCGATCAACAGCCAATAGAAGCCCAACCCCTTCCAAAGGCAAATTCACTGATTTTAAGACAATCACCAAGGTCACTAACCCCGCACTAGGAATCCCAGCGGCCCCTATGGAAGCTAACATCGAGGCCACGCAAATCACCAACTGTTGTGAAAAACTCAAATCCACACCATAAAGCTGGGCGATAAAAACCGCGGCTACTACCTCATAAAGCGCCGTGCCATCCATATTAATGGTGGCACCTAAGGGCGCAACAAAACTTACCACCCGCTTCGATACCCCCATATTTTTCTCTAGACTTTCCATAGTCACCGGTAAAGTTACCACACTACTATTGGTCGAAAATGCCGTGGCAATGGCCGGAAACATGCGTTTCAAAAACACCGCTGGCGAATATTTTCCCCAAATAAAAACAATAACCAATAACACTAATCCCAAGTGAGCCACCAAACCTACCAATACGGTACTCATATACAAAACCAATGGCTTAAAGGCTGTCAGGCCTGTTTTACCCACTATCGACGCCATTAAAGAAAAGACACCGATAGGCGCAATCAACATAATCCAATTGGTAAGTTTAAGCATTAAATCATTTAAGTTTTCAATAACCTCAGTTAAACGTCCCCCTTTGCCACTCAACGAAATTAAACCACAACCAAAAAGTAAGGAAAAAAAGATAACCCCGAGAACATTATCCTCAGTTAACGCCACAAAAATATTTTCAGGCACAATCTCCATCGCAATATCAGCCAAAGCCAAACTATCTTGAGTCACCTGAACAGGTGCAGATGACATCAATAAATTCTGATCAGTCCCTTTTCCAGGCTGCATAATATTCACTGCCAACAACCCAATAAAAGTCGCCACTAATGTGGTCACAATATAATACGAAAAAGTCCTGGCCCCTAAATGACCCAAGTTTTTGACAGAGCCTAAATTACAAACCCCCACCACAATGGATGAAAAGACCAAAGGGATAACCATCATTCTTAATAAGCGAATAAATAGGTCCCCAAAGACCTGAAACATACTTGCACTAGGCCCTAACAAGAACCCAACAAATATCCCCAAAACAATGGCAAATAAAATTTGTGTATGCAACTTCATTGGCACCATAAGTAACGCTCTCCCTTAAAAAAACCTGTGATAAGTCTCAATAGTAACAAAGCAATAAGGGTTTCAACAAGCAAAAATATCCCAATACCCCCCCTTACTTTTTAATACACAAACTTGCTATTCACCAGAGGGCTTCTGACCGCCTGTTGAAGAACCAGCATCACGCTAAACAAGCGTACTCTCTTCAGTGTCATCTGAATCTTGAACAAAATTGCTACCGCCTGAATTTAATCCATGAAAACTCGATGCTCGCCGAATCTGTTTCCCGACTTCTTTCTTAAACTCCCCAGGCCGCCGTGCCCATATCTTAATTAAGCGAATATGAAGCTCTGTTAACATTCTAAATTGCCTTGGATATTTCTCCTTTAACTCTTTCAATCGCTGAACATAAGACATGATCGCATTATATTTTGCAAACAAAATAGCATCACAAGGTCTCTGTCCCAATGACTCATCCACCAATTGAACAATATCTAATAACAGGGGCTCTTTCTGACTTAACTCCTCCACAGTTAATGGGTCAACAGGCCTAATAAGTTGGTCTAATTTCGCATTCACAGGTCTATTATTTAACTCCATTTTTTTAATCAATCGATATAAACCATAGTAAATATCATGATAACTAACCATCACAATCGGTTGGTCAGACTTAGATTGGGGGCGACAATTAAACCGTCGTAAACACCCAATCAATAAATTAAGCCCTAAACAAGAGATCACCGATCGTAAAAAACAATACTCACTAGCCCTTGTCATCTGGTCTAAGTATGGCTTCACTTTATTTACCGAATGATCTAATGCCTCTTGAATTATCTTAGAGGTATCCTGTTCAGAGTCAACTAACGCTTGAAAAGGAGAGTCCGAAAAGCAAACCTGTTTACCCACCTGTTGATAGGATGAAAGCTGCAAAACATCAATATATTCACTATTCATCAAGTCACTCAAAAGCGCCGGCTGATACTCACAAATTAAATCCAACAAACTAGGCTTAGATCGAAACAAAAACGCTTCATTATGACCCGATCCCCCCTCTTTTTTTAAATATATTGCATTACCAATAATTTCTACACTTGCATGTTCACGGGGCTTAACATCAGATTTAAGGACAGGCGGAATAGACTTAAGACTGGATGATTGTCTAAGTTCAAAAACATACTTACCTTTCTTTGAAACCCGCTTCACATTCGGATACACCTGAAACCGCTTATCTAAAGGCTCACCTTGATGATCTCTAATCAACCACCCAAACACCTGCTTGTCTGATCGACGATTCGTTTCAAGAAATTCATATTGAGCAGACTTTTTATTTGGATCTTCAAAATACTGAATGGCGGTGGGCTCAAACGCCGTTCTTTTACCTTGTAAAAACGTTGACACATGGAAAACCTCATCCTTATCAGTTTTAATAGACCTCTCTGCTCTATTATACGAACGTACTTTATGAACCTCTTGCGCTTGGTCTTGCCAAAAAAAATTATCCGTTTTAATAGACCCCTCCACTCTATTATACGACCCTGCTTTATGGACCTCTTGGGCTTGTTGTTGCCAAAAAAACCATTGTAATTTTAATAACTCATTTAAAGAATTCGGGCTCAAGGCTGAGATAGAAATCACCTCAGACAAAACAGAATAAAGCATCCCTTCATCGTATTGACCCTCATTTTGAGCAATCAATACCGAAAACAAATCGATCTTTTCCTGACGAATCGCCGCAATCAAGGCATCCTGACGCTTCTTCGGTGAAATTAAAGAAAAATCCACATCACGCTTAAACCAATCTAAAACCTCACTCGAATGAGAATTTAATACCAATGGCAAAAATTGATCAAACTCTTCTTCATCCAATTTAAGTGTATCCCCCTCTGTTACCTTCTCTAACAAAGTCGTAAAACTACCCTCAATATTTAACTCACATCCCTTAATGGCAGCCTGAAGCAAGACCAATTTCTCTGACATCTTTTTTTCTTGAATCGGCAAGCCTTCAATCTCTGAACGGACGTCCGTATATTGAATCCTTAGCGCCAAAAGCTTTAACTCAGATACCGGTGTTTTTAAAGTTGAATTTAACTCATTTATTAAGTCAAATTGCTGATGAGCCGCCAACAAAGAAAAAATCGTCTCCTGGTTCTTATTTTTTTCTAAGTCTTGTTGCTTAAGCAAGTCAAGTAACAAGTCCTTAACACCCTTTTTTTGAGAATCAAAATTTGTGTTTTTTTGAGAATCAAAATGAATCCACAATCGAACCAAATAAAACACAAGGCCCTCGTCACGCTGATCTTTAATCAACATCACTTCGTTTAATGAAAGAGAGCGCTGCTTAATCTGCGCCCCTGACCCGATATCATCCCTAGAAAGCCGACCCAACATTTCACGACAAATACGAACCTGATCATCCGCATTTTCTGAATGACCTTTAATCGATAACGCCCGAAATAATGGGATTTTCCCAAGTTGATCTGTCTGAGTCATGACCGTCTTAAATACATCGTCCCCCTTATTTCTCGCACGATCAAGAAAAAAATGAATTAATGCTAAACTCCGGAGCCCAGCCGCCACATGAAGCCCCGTATCTCCTATTCTATCCTTTTTTGTTATATCCGCTCCTTCAGAAAGTAATCGCTTAAGAAAATCTAATAAATTTTCATTCAAGACTCCCTTCGGGTTGATTATCCCATGACAAGTCATGGTGATTAATGTCCGGCCATATTGATAAAAATCATTTAAGTCATCGTCCTTAAAACTCCCTTTAAATGGAGACTCAGGGCTAAATTGCCTTGCATAAAGATCAAGGGGACGAAGTCGGTTTTCCTGAGATTCGGCCTTTAATTGAAGAATCTCACGATACAAATGATAATCTGAATCCTGAACGGCCCCCTTTAACCCCTCCTCTTTTTCTTCCAACATTATCTTAAAACGTTCATTATAGTCATGATTAGGACATTTCAAAGCCTTACGTAATAAATACGATAATACAGAATCATGAAGTGTTGACTTTTCAACCCGATATTTAAAAAGGGCCATCATTGTATCATCAGGATCAGATACACATATTCGCCTTTGAAACTGCCTTAGCAAACAAAATTCAATGGCACTACCTGTCTCAGAATCTAACATCGTTTGAAGGGCTTTAGAAATCGGCGATTTAGCAATTGATGAAGGAATCAGTTGCGCTAGATCTAAAGAATTCCCAATCCATGAATTTGAATTGGCATATAAAGACGATGATATTTGATAAAGACGATTTAAAACCTCCTGGGTGTCAGACTCATGAAAGGCCGCCATAATTGCTAAAACTTGAGTCCCCTTTAAAGATTGAGGTGAGCTTATCTTTTGAGAAAAATCACGCAAATCCGTTAATAATGATGAAAAATCCCCTGATAAAGCACCTCCAATCACATGAAACCCAAACTGAGTGATCATCTCACTGCGCTCTTTTTTGGAAAGTTTGATCCGTTCCAATCCATTAATCACTGCACCCGTCAGGTCATATAATCGTTGAATATGCGGGGCCTCAAGTTTACCTCGAAAGACCGATAGCCCCTCTCTTAAGTCCTTAAGAATAGATTCCGGAAGATCTGAAGTTGCTGCAAAAGGGGCAGGATAAACTTGTTGCTCCCATAACTTAGTACTTAACAAATGAAATAAATTTAACAACAAGCATTTCTCGACAGATAATAACGATAAAAAACGATTCGAGCCTTCACTCTTGGTCAATGCCGCTGCCAAGTCTCTTAAGGTCGGTAATACCGAAGTGGCAATGATCGCCGGCGACGAACAAACAAAGGCATCTTCTAAATCAACTATTGTTTCATAAAATTTCTCATGCCCAACTTTGGTACTTTTATTCAAAAAGAGACATATCGTCTCACAAAGCGCCTGTATTTCAAGCTCACTCTCATCAAGCCTTTTTAAAATTGAGCCCCCTGTGGCTTTCCCTAAACGTTTAGATTGAGGCGCCTGCATTGCAATTATTTTCCGAAGCATCATTAATCCCCTTTTTATCAAATTTCTGCCATTGATCTAATAAATCGAAGTTCCATCACGATCGTCAACGCAACGGAAAAGCCACTCTTAAAGCAATAACCAATATAAAGGGCCTATTGTACCCATAGATCCCACCTAACGTCAAAAGCAAATCTAGCTAGCCTCAAACCTAAGCAAAAAAATTAACTCTTAACAGCTTGTGTCAATTTTGATATTATTTTGTCAGTTGATCCGGTAGCTCAGTTGGTAGAGCACTTGACTTTTAATCAAGTGGTCCTGGGTTCGACCCCCAGCCGGATCACCACTTTACTTAGGCCAGTTTATCCTCAGCCAAATGCCAGTTTAAATTTTTAATGATACTGACCTCGACTATATAGTCCGCCTTATCTAATAGGTCTCGACACTCACGACTCACATTTAATAAATGTAATTTCTTGCCCTGTTGACCATAACGAGAGGCAATATTTTGAATGGCCTCTAACCCTGAATGGTCATAAACACGCGCTTCTTTAAAATCAATCACCACGTGCTCAGGATCCTCTTTTAAATTAAAGATCTCTTTAAATGACGTGGTCGAGCCAAAAAATAAGGCCCCTTTTAACTTGTAAATCTTTTGACCATGATCATCAATTCGAGTCTTAACCTGAATCTTTTGACCTTGATGCCAGGCAAAAACCAATGCAGCCAAAATCACACCCACAAATACCGCCACTGCCAAATCAATAATAACCGTGGTCACCGAAACCACCACAATAATAAATAAGTCGGATCTAGGGATCTGATTAAATAATCGAAAACTAGTCCATTCAAAAGTCGCAATAGAGACCATGAACATGACCCCCACCAAGGCTGCCAATGGAATGGCCTCAATTAACGGGGCGCCCACTAATACAAATAATAACAAACATATCGCAGCCGTTATCCCAGACAAACGCCCTCGACCCCCTGCCCTAATATTAATCATACTTTGCCCAATCATCGCGCAACCGCCCATGCCACCAAAAAAGCCATTAATCACATTGGCCAAGCCCTGCCCGATACTTTCTTTATTGCCACGGCCTCGAGTCTCTGTCAATTCATCCACCAAAGTCAATGTCATCAATGACTCAATCAACCCCACACAAGCTGCCAAAACCGCAAACGGAAACACGGTTTTCAACGCCGCTATAGAAAAAGCAGGGACCTGAAAAGTAGGTAAGGAAGCCGCAATAGTAGTTTTAGTCGGATCCATATTCTTAATAAAGTCTAAGACCGTATAGACCTCGATTCCCATACCCTTTAAGACCATCGAAATCAAAGAGACCACCACAATACCTGCCAAGGTCGATGGCACTGCCTTGGTAAATTTGGGTAAAAAATGGATAATAGCCATGGTTAAGGCCACCAAAGCCAACATCACCATCAAGGCCCCCATGGCCATTAACTGAGCATTCTCACCTGTTCCCACATAAAACTGAGCAAATTGGGCCTTAAAAATCACAATGGCCAGACCATTCACAAACCCCAACATGACCGGATGAGGGATCAAACGGACAAATTTTCCTAACTTAAACATCCCAAATAGAATCTGTAAAAGCCCCATAACAATCACAGCTAAAAATAAATATGATAAGGCCCCTTGCATGCCATGAATGGCGGTCTGAGTGATCACTAAAGGTGCAAAAATCACAGCCACAGCCCCAGTCGCACCTGAAATCATGCCGGGCCGACCTCCAAAAACAGCTGTAATCAAGCCCATCATAAAGGCCGCATACAAGCCAATTTTAGGGTCCACATGGGCCACAAAAGAAAAAGCAATGGCTTCTGGTACCAATGCCAAGGCCACAGTAAGCCCAGACAAAAGGTCATTTTTAATACTCTGAGGTTTCTTAATAATTAAATCAATCATCGGTCATAATCTCCTTTTTTAGGTCCAGTCCCCAATCAATGATTAGGTCCACTTATAAAAGAGTCATACCCACTAATAAATCCACATAAACCTCTTTTAATAATAAAGGGGATATTTTAATTGAATTTCACGCCGGTGGCAATAGGGCTTGAACATAAACCCAAGCCCCCTGCAAATATTGAAACACACTAAACTCAGATAAGACTTGTGTCTTTCCATTTTCAATATAAGTGGCCTGAAATTGGACATGACCATGGGTACTTGTATGATGGGTATCCTGAATCACCAATGCCACAAATTGAACCAAATTTGACCATTCTTGAGCAGCTAAATAATCAAAATCAGCCAAGGCCTGCCCAGCACAAGTCCTTTGAATAAAGTCAATATTACCTAAGGAATAAGCACTATATCGAGCCCGCATTAAAGCCTCTGGCGTCGGGGCCAAATGGTTACCACCGATATATACCCCACAACAACGATCAAAGGTATCTGCAGCGCCACATAAACACCTATCCACGGTAGCCATCCTCCTTGAGTCCCCGTTAATAGTAGCCCAGATAATAAAAATTGACGAGCCTGGCCATTTACTGGCATACTAAAAATTAAGAGAGTCCCCCATCTTCTCTTCAAATCAAAGAAGCAGTCAGTAAGCAATGACTGAAGATGGGAGTAGATCTATGATATATCCGTTTTTATTTAAACGCCCCTCAATATATCCCTTATATAAACGCTCTAAAGCAGTAATCACAACACCTAAAGGAGCCCTTTTGTTAAAACGACTACTACAATGGGGACCTGGAATTAGCCTTTGTTTCGGAATTGCCATCTTTGCTGATTATTTGAACCAATGGCTTCCAATTGGTAGTATTACCCTCGCTATTGTCATGGGCATCTTAATTCGAAACCTGATAAAATTACCGGATACCTTCTCAGCCGGCATCACCGTCAGTGACTCCCATTTTTTGGCCCTGGCCATCGCACTGATGGGAGTGGAACTGGACTTTAATTTACTCCTCTCCCTAGGCCCAAAACCCCTACTCTTAATTGCCACTTGTATCCCCATCACCATTCTAGTCACCCGATTTTTAGGGAATCGATGGCAATGTGGAAAGGAACAAAGCCTCTTAATTGGGATCGGGACCAGTATCTGTGGCAGTGCGGCCATTGCTGCTTGTCATAATATTCTAAAGGCCAAAAAAAGCGATATTGGGATCAGTATCGCCATTGTAAACGGGGTCGGTACCATTGGAATTTTTATACTCCCTGTTATTACCCAAAAAATATTAGGCCTTAATGATCTAAATAGCGGCCTTATGATCGGAAACGCCTTACAAGCCGTGGGTCAGGTCCTAGCGGCCGGTTTTAGCTTAGGCCCTGAGGTCGGACAAACCGCGACTCTAGTAAAAATGGCCCGAATTTTAATGTTAAGCCCCTTAATATTAATCTTAATTGGCATGCATATGAAAGAACATGCCCCTGATTGGCAAGCCATGAAAAAAGGAATCCCGGCATTTATTATCGGCTTTATTTTATGTTCCTTAATTCCCACCTTCCACTTACTTCCTGCCCCTCAGATCCAATTCTTAAGCCATATCAGTGACACTTGCCTCATGATCGCAATGGCAGGCATTGGTCTCAATATCTCTTTAGATGGCATGATCTCTAAACAAAAAAAGAGCCTTGCTTTAGGAAGTGTCAGTTTTATAATCCAGCTCATTTTAAGTTATTTGTTTTTAAGACTCTATCTAGGATAAGCCCCATGATCTCCATATCTTAATCATCACTCATTACAATCCATTCTGTACTTAACTTCATGAAAAAAAACCCTATCTAAAAAATCCAGTCCTGGTAATTTTCTAAATTTCTAAGTACACTATTAAACATTATGATACAAACCAACGAAGTCACCTTATCATTTGGTGAAAAAGTCCTATTCGAAGATGTCAGTGTCAAGTTCTTAGAAGGCAACTGTTATGGCCTGATCGGAGCAAACGGCTCCGGAAAATCCTCTTTTCTAAAACTATTATCCGGCGATCTTGAGCCGACCAAAGGCAGTATTACTGGTCATACTCAAAAACGATTGGCCGTCCTTAAGCAAGACCAATATGCGTATGATGAGTATAGCTTAATCGAAACGGTGATGATGGGCTATCCGAAACTATATGAAATTTATGCCGAACGGAATCGCCTTTACAGCTTAGACGAAATGTCAGATGCAGACGGAGAACGGGCCGGTGAACTGGAATGTGAATATGCGGACCTAGATGGCTATAATATCGAAGCTGATGCGGCCACCATGCTCTCAGAACTAGGCTTAAGTGACGCTGAGCAACAAAAAAAGATGGCTGAAATGGACGACTCTCAAAAAGTTAAAGTCTTATTGGCCCAAGCCCTATTTAGTGACCCAGATATCTTATTATTGGACGAGCCCACCAACCAACTCGACTATATCACTGTTTTATGGCTTGAAAACTTCTTATTAAATTTCAAAAACACCGTCATTGTCATCTCCCATGACCGTCATTTCTTAAACAAAGTATGTACCCATATCGCGGACTTGGACTTCAATGAACTTAAAATTTATACCGGAAACTATGATTTCTGGAAGAATATGAGCGAACTGATGATGCAGCAGAAAAAAGACCAACACAAAACCAGTACCGATAAAATCAAAGAACTCGAAGAATTTGTCCGTCGCTTTAGTGCCAATGCCTCCAAATCCAAACAGGCCACCTCACGAAAAAAGCTTATTGAAAAACTGAGACCTGAAGAACTCCCCACCTCCTCTCGAAAATCTCCTTATATTCATTTTAATATCCAACGGCCCTGTGGCGATAAGGTCCTCACCCTTAAAAATATCAGCCATAAAATCGATGGCGAACAGGTCCTCTCTAATGTCTCTTTCACGGTCCAAAAAAACGAAAAAATTGCCATTATCGGCAAGACTTCTCTACCCAAGACCACCTTACTCGATATTATTTCAGGAAAAATCCAACCCGATGAAGGTAGTATCGAATGGGGCAGTACCATCCAACATGATTACTTCCCCAAAGACAATAGCCCCTATTTTAATGACGGAAACAGTCTTTTTGATTGGCTCAATCATTATTCAGATAATAACGATATCCAATATATCCGCGGTCTTTTAGGCCGACTACTCTTTTCTGGTCATGATGTGGACAAAAAAGTAAGCGTCTTATCAGGTGGTGAGAAAGCCCGGGCCATGTTCTCAAAACTTATGATCTCAGAAGCAAACTTCTTACTCTTTGACGATCCCACAAACCATTTGGACCTAGAATCGATCTCCGCACTCAACGACGGGCTAATCAACTTTAAAGGCACCTTATTGGTCACCTCCCACGACTTTGAGCTCCTTAATACTGTGGTCAGCAGGGTTATCGAGGTCTCCCCTAAGGGGTTCTTGGACCGATACAATAACTTTAATGACTATATCGAAGACGAGTCACTAAAACCGAAACGAGCGGCCTTGTATCAGTAATATTGATAAAAGCGACACTCAATCCCGCCATTAAATACTTTCCGGTTCTTTCGGGCCTTTTGACCAAAACAATCCTCAAACTCATCAAAAGAGGTCAGAATATAAGTCCGCCAATGGGCATAATGCTCACGAAGATGGGCGCCAAACGCCCCATATAAGGCCTCTATTTCATCTTTTTCACCCAAACGTTCACCATAAGGCGGGTTCGTGATAATTTTGCCACGATCGGCCGTCACCAAGGTCTCCTGGAACGGCGCCGTACGAACTGTGACCCCTGTTACACCTGCCGCCTTTAGTGACGCCTTAGCGGTCTGAACCGCCCGTTCATTAATATCTGAACCGATAATCTCACAAGTAGCGTCCATATCAATCAAATCGCGGGCCTGCTCCCTAGCCTGGTCCCAATCCTTGCGCGATAGCATCTTCCAAGCCTCGGCATTAAAAGCCCTGTTTAAGCCCGGCGCGATATGCTTGGCCTTAAGGGCCGCTTCAATAAGAAGGGTCCCTGAGCCACAAAACGGGTCCAATAGGGTTTCTTTTTCGGGATACCAACGGGCGATATCAATAAGTCCTGCCGCCAAAGTCTCCCGTAAAGGGGCCTGATCGGTCCGGACCCGGTACCCGCGCTTATTAAGACCTGAACCCGAACTATCGATACTAAGTAATACCTGATCACGATTAATTTGCACCCGAACAGGAAGCATGGCCCCAGTTTCAGGTAAATTAGCGCGACCATATACCCGCGCCAAACGATCCACAATCGCCTTCTTCACAATGGCCTGGCAATCCGAACGACTAAACAAAGTCGATTTTAAAGACGTCGCCTGGGCCACCGGACACTGGTCCTCAGGCCCAATCCAGTCCTCCCAAGCCACTAAAAGGGCTTGCTCATAAAGCTGATCAAAGCTCTTGGCCTCAAAGGCGGCCATTTGAACATAAATCCGACCCGCCAAACGCAAATGGATATTGGCCCGACAAATATCCGTTAACTGGCCCACAAAGCTCACTTTTCCGTTATCGACTTGGACATCCTCAATCCCTAAGGCTCGTATCTCTCTAGCCAGGCCGGATTCAAAGCCCATCGTAGTCGTGGCAATCAATGTAACTGTCATCCCCTTATTATACCCGAATCATACGCCTTGACCAGCCCCTAGCCGATACTCCAAAACTATATTAGGATAATAAGATGGACAACAGCTTGGCCAACCGGCTCAAAAAACGATTCAAGCACCTCAACAAATGGGCGAAACGAGAAAACATCAGCTGCTTTCGAATCTATAATCAGGATCTATCTGAATACCCGCTCATTATCGACTGGATAGACGGTGACCTGGTGGTGAGTAGCTACCAAAGGCCATTAAGTGAGCAAGCCAAAGATCAGATCTGTAAAGGGCTAGACCGACCCGAATCAGCCATTTATGCCAAAGTCCGGCAACCCCAAAAGGGACTTCAACAACAATACCAACGCCAGTCACGACAACAAGTGACCAAAATCGTTCATGAATCCAAGTTACAGTTCGAACTAAACCTAAGCGATTATCTGGACGTGGGCTTGTTCTTGGACCACCGTCAGACCCGCCAATACGCACAACAACAATCAGCAGGTGCCCGCGTCCTAAACTTATTTGCCTATACCGGTAGTTTTACCTGCTATGCCATTGCTGGCGGTGCCAAAGAGAGTGTCAGTGTGGAGATGAACCCCAACTATATCCAATGGTGCCAACGCAACATGAGCTTAAATAAGATGAGCGTGAACAACAAGCACCAACTGGTCCAAGCAGACTGTTTGGTCTATCTAAAGAAAAAACAGCCCCCCTTCGATCTGATTATCTGTGACCCACCCACCTTTAGTAACTCAAAACGAATGAAAGAGAGCTTCGATATCAACCGAGACTACCCCAGCTTACTCACTGACTGTCTGAGCCTATTACGAAAAAATGGAACCCTACTTTTTAGTACCAATAGCCAGAAATTCAAATTAGATCCTCAGCAATTGCCCAATTCAGCTCAACTCAATGAAATCACTCATAAAACTGTGCCACCAGATTTTATGAAACAAAAATCACATCGCTGTTGGGAGATTCGAAAAGGGAACCCCTAAGACGCCCTACTCCGAGGCTGCCTCTTTTACCGTATTTAACAGATCCACTGCCACTTTCATGCTATCTACCGATTTGTCCAATACAGTACCTACTTGTCCTTCCAACTTCTGGACCACGTCACGTTGCTGGGTCGTTAAAGGCTGAATCTTGGTCTTGTCCATGAGCATCAAAAAGCCCACATACACGCCCAAAACCACCACTAACAATAAAGCCAATTTAATTAAACGCTTTACCGCCATATACACAATGGCCACGACCAAAGCCCCCAATATTAAGGTCGCCATATGAAGGTACGATAAATTCCCTAGCCATTCTGAAACCGATGCCACAATATACTCCTTGAGATTATAAACGTTACGAGTTAACTTTGTTCAGTCTCCCGCTTCACTCCCTTATAATACTCTTCTATTGTAAAAGAATCCACCTGAATTTGCATCCGGGCCCGCTGCTGGGCCTCTATATATTGTCTCCCTTGTTGTTGATTGATCAGCCCTACATTAATCGCTTGTTCAGCCATCTTGTCTGGACTGGCTTTTGAGATCTGCTTGGCTCTCACCGCTAATGAAATGGCTCGGTCAATCTCTTTCACATCATCCAACGCCTGAAACGTATCTTCTAAATCCCGTAACGGATCCCCTTCTTTCTGAGAAACAAAAATACGCTCTGTATGACGGTCCCTAAACGCCCCTGGGCGCTGAAAACCTAAGGCCATGCGATGCCCCAAGTCATCCGAAGGCAAGGCCCCAATCGGGTTCAATCGAATCAGCTTACCGGTCAATCGCCACAAAATCCCCATGTTCGATGTAATACCATCAAATGCAACCTGAATCTGATGGAACCCATACTGGACAGCCCAATCCAATAAAGGACGATCTTCAGCCAAACGACCATCTTCTTCATATCGTTTTAACATACAGGTCACAAAGTACATCCAAGCCAAGGCATCCGCAAAACGGCCCGTGATCTTTTCTTTTCGTTTAAGAGTACCTCCCAAGCTCACCAAAGCCAAATCCGCCATAATGGCAAATTGGGCCGATGACCATGTCAATTTCTGGTAATATCGGCTTGTACCCGACCAAACGGGTGGCAAGGCCAAATAACCACGGGTCACATATAAGACCACGGCCCTTAACGTATTCCGAATAACATGGGCCCCATGCCCCATAAATGCCCGATCAAATTGGGCCAAATCCCCCGACTCTAAGGCCTGAATCTGAGATAAGACATACGGATGCGCCCGTATCACCCCCTGACCAAAAATAATCAAGGTCCGTGTCAAAATATTCGCGCCTTCCACCGTAATGCCAATAGGATTAGAAATATGCGCACCTGCAATCAAGTTCCGAGGGCCCAAAGTAATGGCAGAACCTGCCAAAACATCCATCCCATCGTTCACCACGTCCCTAAATATCTGAGTTGAATAATATTTACATATCGCCGTGATCACAGCTGGCTTGGCACCTTGGTCTAGCCCACCAGTTGTATACCGACGCATAGACTCCATCATATAAGACATCCCATAGATGCGACATAAGGCCTCTTCCACCCCTTCAAACTTACCAATAGGGACCCCAAACTGTTTTCTGACCTGAGAAAAAGCCGAAGCGATACGAGTCACATATTGGGCACCGCCTGCCGATGTGGCAGGTAACGCAATACCACGACCTGCAGCCAAGCATTCCATTAACATACGCCAGCCATTCCCGATCCCCTCTTTTTTACCAATCACATCATCCAAAGAAATGATCACATCATGCCCTTCGATAGGCGAATTTACAAACGGGACCCCCAAAGGGTCATGACGACGACCCAATACCACACCTGGCAAGCTGGCGGGTACTAAGGCACAGGTAATCCCCAAATCAACCCCATCACCTAATAACTGTTCCGGGTCACGACACTTAAACGCCAAGCCAATCAAGGTCGATATCGCCCCTAAAGTGATCCATCGTTTCTCGAAATTTAAACGGATCTTAATCTCACCATCATCATCTTTAAAAATGAGCCCAGACGAGGAAATCGCGCCTGCATCAGAGCCCGCAGTGGGTTCCGTTAAGGCAAAACACGGAATCTCCTGGCCATTGGCCAAGCCCGGCAAGTACCGATCCCGTTGATCTTGGGTCCCATAATGAATTAATAACTCTGCTGGCCCCAAGGAATTAGGGACCATGACGGTAATTGCCAATGGCGAACATCGAGACGCCAAGCGCGCGATCACCGCACTGTTTCCTGCTGCAGAAAACCCCAAGCCGCCATAAGATTTGGGAATAATTAATCCAAAAAATTTCTGATCTTTTAAATATTGCCAAACCTCAGGCCTAAAGTCCCGTTTCTGATGCACGTCCCAATCAGAAACCATGTCACACAAGGTAGCCACTGGCCCATCAAGAAAGGCTTGCTCTTCCTTAGTTAAATGGCCATACTGTTGGTTCATTAACACCTGATGATCCGGTTTCCCTGAAAATAAATTCGCATCCACCCAAACATTTCCTGCCTCAATGGCCACTTTTTCGGTCTCAGAGATCTGAGGTAAAATATTCAGGGCCTTTAATAATCGAAACACAGGCCACCCTAGAACATAGCAACGAATAATCGGTAAATTGAAAAGTAATAACACAGATACCAGCGTATAAAACAAAAGACCGACTCCCTGCCATGAATACATAGCCATCACAAGTAAGAGCGAAATCAAAGAAAAAGGGGCTCCCCAATAAATTAATATTAAACTTAAAGATCCCCCTATCCACCAACCATTATCAGCCATTGACGCTAGTATAAGATCTATTGTGACTATCATTTATTATCCTCCACCTTTCATTAATATCCTGATGACTCAGACCTATCTAAGCATTACCCCGCATTAGACGAAAATAAACATTGATTTTGAGCCGCTAATGCCACTAACTTCGCATCGGGTTTAAATCGGTCCGAATATCGAGCCGCTAACTCATTCAATCGATCCACAATTTCTGATAAGCCCCGCTCATCCGCATAGCGACACAAGCCACCCCGAAAAGGCGGAAATCCCGTCCCTAAAATCATGGCCATATCTAACATCTGAGGCCCTGAGACCACCTCTTCTG
>PBBE01000043.1 GCA_002716485.1 Actinomycetota bacterium | reverse complement strand
TTACCCCGTATGAAGAGTATAGATTT
Organism: Actinomycetota bacterium; assembly: GCA_002716485.1. GTDB lineage: Bacteria > Margulisbacteria > Marinamargulisbacteria. Next base: position 33,667 of record PBBE01000043.1, on the reverse strand, counting down.
GCTCCAGCCCAACGAAAGATTTCAAATTTTTATAAAAGGTATAATCGTATTGATATTCGTGACCGCGGTTATGATCAAAAATTAACTACGCTTATAAATAGTTCTGATCCAGCCCAAAGCGGCTTATCTGACAGAAAGGAAGAGAAGGCGTACAAGCTTATCCTAAAGGTTACCCGATTTTCAAATTTAAGTGACCAAAATCGAACATTGGCGGCCCAATTAGCGCTATTAAATAATAATCGCGACTTATTTAATAAAATTTTTAAAGCTGGCCTGAGCGCCTCTTGCGATGATTTATTACCTTATGCAAACCGTTCTGGTAACCAAGAAATGGTCAAAATAGCGAAAGCCATAGGCTATTCCATTTAGACGAGATCAAGTCCACCCCTCCCCCTTTTACGAATACTTGGTAAGTCGTCATTCTATGACGATATCATTGACCGGCACTATTTTCAGATTTCAAATAAACTACGCTATACTATAAGGTAGGAGTCCGATCATATGCATGTCAAACACACCCTCTATTACCATTCCCAACACGCCCTATTCCGTTACCTAATCCCGACTTTTAAATGGGTCACCGGTCAAAAGTTACCGGTTCGGACCTATCAACAACTGCATATCGAGCACCCCAATATCGCCAAAAAACATGCCCAAGACCACCGCTTTGTCTATATCAGTGACCGACCCTGTGCCGAGCCCTTCTATGCCGACCATAACGCCCTGTTCCAAAGCCTCTTTAAAAGTCCTGCCAAACGACTGATTCTAGTCAAACTTTTGGGCTTCCTTCCGGGGATCAAGGCCCTTTTTTCGGCCCTGTATTCCCTCTGCTTTACCCCCAACTCTATCGGGTACCGTCTCTTTTATTGGCTCATTAAACGCTACCATCAATCCACCCAATGCCAACTCACCTTTTCCATTTTCTTGAAAGGGTTGGCCATCGTTTACCTTCTGACTTTTTTGGCCCTCTTTTTTCAAGCAGAACCGTTATTAGGGCCCCTGGGCCTTTCCCCCATTTCAAGCCAATTACCTGCCCTTAATGGCGCCTCTATTGGATCCCAATTCTTTGCCACACCAAGCCTGTTCTGGTTCTTTTCGCCAGAAACGGCACTCAAGCCCTTGATCCTTATCGGTCTGAGTGCCGCGTTTCTTCTCTTTTTGGGACTCTTTTCCTGGCTATCTCTAATTACATGTTGGCTCTGTTTCTTGTCCATCGTCTCGGTGGGCGACCTGTTCTTCCAGCTGCCCAGCGACCATCTACTCCTTGAACTATCTGTGATTGCCATGCTCATGCTCCCCTTTTCTTTGAGCCCTTTCGCAGCCTACCCCAAACGACCCTCCACATGGCTGATCTGGACCTTTCGCTTGGTCCTGGTCAAAGCCCTTATCTTATTAAGCTGGCAGGCCCCCTTCGCCTCCTTTATAGACCCGTCTACCTACCACCAGTTCCTCAACTCGGTCCCTGTCCCGTCCCAATTCGCTTGGCATTTGTCCCATCTACCCGCCCTGGTATTGGGCCTGATTGTCTTTACTTTAAAATGGGTCCCTAGTATCGCTGCCTTGTGTTGCCTGGGCCCTCGATCACTACGCCAAAAAACGGGCCCGGTACTCGTTATTTACTTTTTGATACTCTTACTTTTAGGTCACCCTTTTACCCAAGTCCTCTTATGGCTATGCTGTAGCTTGTTCCTGTTCCAAGACGCCTTCTTTCAAGCCCGGCTATCTGCCTTTTGGGCGCCCTTTTTTGATCATCAACTACGCCACTTAAGCCGCCCTTATCGCTTTGGGGTAAGGCTCCTTGCCATTGCGCTTTTTCTCTTACATAGCCTTAGCTTCTTTCCCCATACCCCCCTCCTACCCGCTATCCAAGAGCACCCTAGCCGCCATGCCTTTCGACTTGCCCAGCCCTTACTTGCCCCAACAAACGCCAGCCGGCAAATTTTGGCCCTTGAAGGCCGACACCCTGATAACCCATGGAAAGCCTATACATTTAAACGCTTACCCGGCGACCCTCTCCAAGCACCAAAATGGCTGACCCCCATCTTACCGCGTTTGGACCATACCCTGATCTATTATTCAGGCCAACTCCTTAGTGACCAGACCCTACTGACCCGACTGGGCCAGTCGATTCATGCCCAAAAGGTCAATGCCCTATTCGAACGGGCCCCCTTCACGACCCAAGCGCCCACCGAACTCCGGTTCAAGTTATATCGCTACCAGTTTAGCCCCCTTAATGTCCATATCCAAACCCAACAATACTGGTCCCGACGTGTCCAAGATGAAGCCGTTCTAGACCTGGCCACTTTATCGACACCATGATGAAACGAGTCGCGTTAATCACGGGCTGCTCCAGCGGCTTTGGTGCCCATACAGCAGCCCTGCTGGCCCAGGACTTTCGGGTCATCGCGACAATGAGGGACCCCAGTGACCTCACACTCCTTAAAGCGCTTGCTGGTCCCCACTTTGATCAGATCGATGTCATGAAAATGGATGTGACCGACCCGATACAGATCCAAAAGGTGATGGATACGATCACTCAACGCGAGGGCCGATTGGATATTCTAGTGAATAATGCCGGTATTTGTGTGGCAGGCTTTTTTGAAGACCTGAGCCATCACGAAATCGAGAGCCAGATGGCCACCAATTTTTTTGGTGTCCAACATGTAAGCCGGGCATGTTTGGGGCTCCTTAAACAGTCGCCCGATGCACGGATCATTATGATTTCAAGTATCGCCGGTCGAAGTGCCCTGCCCTTTCTTGGCGCCTATAATGCCAGTAAATGGGCCTTGGAAGGCTTTTCAGAGAGCCTTAAATTTGAGCTAGCCCCTTTTGGAATCCAAGTCTGCCTGGTAGAACCTAGTGTCTTTAAGACCAAGATCCTAGACGAGAACCTTTATATTGCAAAAAGGGCCTCAGATCCTAACAGCCCTTATTATAAATTTAGCCAACAGATCCGTTCCCATCTAGAAAAACGCCGTCAAGGCTGGCAAAAATCGCCCCAAAAAGTAGCCCGGCTGATCCAGACCCTTTGTCATCAAAAACGGATCAAGACCCGCTATCTAATTGACTATCATGCCAAGATCCGGATCGGGTTACGTGCCCTGATCCCATTTGAATGGTACTTTCGGATAATGTCGGCCCTGTTCCGTCGCCAGATCTTTCAGGCTCGCTAGTCATATCTTTCCCGACGGGGCTTTAATGGCATGATAAATGAATGGGCACTAAAAAGCGGGTTCCTTACCTCAGTTAAGTCAACGGTGGGGTCCACAAAATATTGATATTCCCGTAAATTGAGTCGCAATTTGATCCGGGCCTTAATAACGGGGTCTGTCATTCCACTTTCAATCAGTTCCGCCTCCATGGCCTGGACCAAGCGCCATATTAAGTTCGGTTTTTTTACAATCGCTTCAAATTGCAAGGGTTCATAACGGGTCAAAATAGGCGGCTTGTAGTTGGGGATGCCCATTTGCTTTAATAAGGGCCCCATGGTCAAGTTTCGTTCCCGGTTTAAAGCCTGTTCGATCTCATGGAACATGGCCACTGGATCTGATGTATTTGCCTGTGGCCGAAGATAGGGCGCTGATTGTCGGCTCAAATAATGGCTCATATCAATCAGGACCGGTGATGAGTCCGATACATCTGAAATATAAAAAATGGCCTCCTTGACCTCTTTGCCTCCTAACATCATCCGCCACGCAAAATGGTCCCCCTGTCCCGTCCAAGAGGCATTACCCGGGTATTGCCAATGCCGTAAGGGAAAAAGCAACTGAAATACCACAAAGCCCATTACCACCGTTAACTGCCCATTCGAAATTAACGGCACCGACACGTTACTTTCAGGCCCTTTCTGACTCAGACGAAGGACACTGAGCCCCTTTCGTAATACACGGGGGTTAATGAACAAGACATTGGCCCCTAACATTAGCCAGGGAAAGACCCCGATATTGAACCAAAAATGGTTCGTAATATGAAAGATGAGTGTCAAAACAATGGCAAGGACCCGGGTCTTGGCATAAATTAACATGGGCCCAATCAATAAATCAAAGGCAAGGGCTGCATAGGCAAACACAAAGGGGCTGACCGGATGTGAGAACAGGGCCCCGATGATCGGCCAATGGACATTTTCGGACACCAAAATTTGGGCAGGCTCTCCACGCAGCCAATCCCATTGAATTTTGGCCAAGCCGCCATAAAAATAAACCACTAGGACCTGGAACTTGGGCAGCCATACCTGCCATTGGGGGACCTGATCGGACATGACTTTCCGTTTGGCATCGATACTGAGCTGCTGATGGGCGTTAATGAGCAAGAAAATAAACAGCAATAAAATGACCATATAAAAATGGTTGTTATAATAGGTCGCATCAAACAGAAAGACATAGATATACACCAGTCCAAAAATAGCCAATGAGAGCCTATAAAAGAGTCCTATGGTAATCCCAACCGCAGCCAAAAGTCCTGAATAAAAAATGATCGTTAGCGCCCATTCCGGTCCAGGTCGAACCCAAGATAAATATCGGTAGGGTACGGTTTCAAAGTGATGGGCATAGATCCGAATCACCTCAGGATCAATATACCGATGGGCCCAATAGCAACAACAAAGCCCTAGTACCATTCGAAATATCGCGATGGGCATCGCATCAGTGGGCACCGATAACCGGTCCTTTACGATATCGCGATATCGATGAAATTGTTTTTTCAGGGAAGGAGTCATACTCAACGCCTTGTTTTTATTTACAATATCATAAAGACCGGCTTGAGGGCCATAATCCGTCTATGATTGGCGCTGATTAAAGTCGGGTTTTATCTTACCGGCCGAAGTCCATTTCAACTTCTTTTGATTTTTGGCTTACCAAATCAAATAAATTGGCTAAAAAATTGCCCATATCTTGCAGGTCTTCAGTTTCACCAATTTGGTCGTTTTTGGTAATTTGTCGGTTCTGGGGATTAAAGGTCCACTTGGTCCGATCTGCACTTCCTTGTTCAACAATCTGCCAAAGGTCCCGCTTGAGGCGTGCAGAGACGGTCTTATTGGTCTGCTTATCCTTGGCTTTTAAAGTCATAAAATTAAAGGCCTTTCCTAAAATATAATCGATACTCTTTTGGATCTGCTTGACAGAGTCCATATTAATACCGCCTTCAGTATCATTAGCACCGGCACTTTCTGCACTACTTTTTCCTTGAGGCTGAGCCGGTGCCATGGCTTGTCCACCCACTTGATGTTGTAACTGTGAGACATTAATCTCCTGAACGCCTTGCACCTCTTGTTGATCACTCATTCTGTTTCCTCCCCTTAATTTTGTTGGTGAATCATCTTCTCTCTATTACCTTTACTACCCGATATTAGCGGATCTTAAACATCTATTTTTCTTGATATATTTACAGGGTCCGTATCCTCGATATTTCACAAATGAAAACCCCCTATACAACAATGAAATCTGGCTTGTGAATTAGGGCTCAGGGTATTACAATACTGGCATTACTACTTGCTTGATTTTCTTACTGTATCCCAGAAACGAGACCCTTCATGCCCCACTTTGTTCATGTTTTAGTTCATCGGCCCTTACCACACACCTACCACTACCGGGTCCCTGAGGCGCTTTCAGATCAGGCCCTCATCGGCACCTCGGTAAAAGTCCCCTTCGGTCGAAGCATGTGTCAAGGCCTGATCATGGGCAGTGGCCTGCCGGCGAATATCTCGGAAAAGAAACTCAAAGATATTGACCAAATCCTCCCCAAGTTCCCACGTATCCCAGCAGATCTAATTGCCCTGATCCAGGCCTTTTATACTTATTATTCGGTGAGTCCTTACAAGGCCTTTCAATCCGTGATCGGGAACCGAAAATATCGAGACCTGGCCCTTAACAAAGGGGCCGCTTGTGTCATCAAAGGCGCCCCTTACCCGCTCACTGATGAACAGTGTCATATTATTAACTCGGTCCAGGCCCAACAAGACAAGTATCAGCCCTTTTATCTTCATGGCATCACGGGCAGTGGTAAGACCGAGGTCTACATGCAACTGGCCGACCGACAGCGACGGCAAGGCAAATCCACCTTGATTTTGGTTCCTGAAATTGCCCTTACCCCCCAATACAAATCGGTATTTGAAGACCGGTTTGGTGCCGATATCGCCCTTCTTCATTCTGGCCTGACCCCTAAACAACGGGAAGTGGCCTGGAACCAAGTCCATCAAGGACAGGTCAATGTGGTCATCGGTCCCCGCTCGGCCGTCTTTGCCCCCATCAAGACCCTTGGCCTGATTATTATTGACGAGGAACATGAAAATACATACAAACAAGATAACAGCCCCTATTATGACGCCCATTGGGTTGCTCAATTTAGGGCCCGACACCATAATATCCCCCTGCTTTTAGGCTCCGCGACACCGAGTGTTAGTATTTACGCCAATGCCCTTTCTGAGTCCATTCAATCCCAGTTTTTGGCCAAAGACTGGTCCGATATTCACTTTCTTCAGCTTCGATCTCGGCCGACCGGCCAGCAGCTGCCTAAAGTTAAGGCCTTGGACCTTCGCCAAGACATGAGTTCTTTAGGGCCTGGGGTACTGGCCAGTGACTTGGTCTTGGGTATCGAACAGCGCTTGGCCAGAGGTGAAAAAAGCATGATCTTTTTGAACCGACGTGGATTTTCGCCCTTTGTGATCTGTCAGAGCTGCCATAATATTTACCGCTGTGAGGACTGCTTAGGGCCCCTCACCTACCACCAAGACCACTGTTACCGCTGCCACCGCTGTCACTCCCAACGGCCCATGACCGCCGAATGCCCCTCCTGTCATAAGCCCCGACTCACCTTTTTTGGGAGCGGGACCCAAAAAATATCCTTATTACTACAGCAACGCTTTCCTGAGGCAAAAATTTTTCGTTTAGATAAAGATAGTGCCAAATCTGTCAAAGCACTTGACCAGACCCTCACCGACTTCAAATCCCATGGCGATATCTTAATTGGGACCCAGCTAATCGCCAAGGGCCATGATATCCCGACGGTAAGCTTAGTAGGGATTGTGGGCATTGACCAGACCCTTTCATTACCAGACTATCGATCACCAGAACGGGCCTTCCAGTTAATGACCCAGGTGGCGGGTCGGGCCGGTCGTGGCGAGGTCCCGGGTGAAGTCATGATCCAAACTTTTCAGCCGGAACACTACGCCATCCAACATGCCCTCACCCATAATGTATCTGGGTTTATGACCGATGAACTTCAGTACCGGTCCCAACTACAATACCCGCCCTTTCGCTCCTTAATCCATATGATCTTTAGTGCCGAAACCCCTGCCCTGATCCATGTTTATGCCCAACGCTTTGGTGCCTATCTGACCGAGGCCTTTGGTGACGATACTGAGCAAGTCCAATTTATTCATCCATGTCCGGCCCCCATCGAACGGGTCCGAAAACACCACCGATGGCACTGTATCATCAAATGTGACCATGATAGACTAGAAGATGTTAAGCAGACCTTAATCCAACGCCCCAAATCACCCAAAGAATTACGGGTGATGATGGACATTAACCCGAGACAATTATTATGAATGAGACCGTACTCTTATTGCTCTTACTTGCCACTGGCTTTATTTGCCTATGGAAAGGGGGCGACCTTTTGGTTGAAGGGGCTGGCAATGTGGCCCGCTCTTGCCATATCCCTGACCTATTAATCGGGTTGACCTTGGTCTCTTTTGGGACCTCTGCACCAGAACTAGTGGTCAATGTCCTGGCCAGCCTCCAACAAAAACCTGATATTATTTTCGGTAATATTATTGGCTCTAATATTGCGAATACACTCTTAATTTTAGGCCTATCGGGAAGTCTATTTGTCCTGGCCTTACCCCAAAAGAACCGGACCCAAGAACTTTTGATTAATATTTTGATTGGCGCAGTGGTCATTATTTTGGCCTGCTTGCCCTTACAAAGCCCCGCCCTATCACGATGGGACAGTGTCGCTTTATTGATAATTTTTGTGGGGTTTTTATATTGGCTATTTTCTCATCATATGCTCGACCATCGCCCTGAACGAGCCAATGGGTCTCTACTTAAGCCTATTATCTGGGTCATTTTAGGTGCCATTTTATTGCCCTTGGGTGGCAAATGGGTAATTGATTCTGGCACCCAACTGGCCCAACTTTGGGGCATCTCTGAGGCCCTGATTGCCCTTTTTGCCATTGCCTTAGGGACCTCCTTACCCGAACTTGTTACCACGATTATTGCGGCTAAAAAAGGGGCCTCTGAGCTGGCCTTAGGAAATATTATTGGCTCTAACATCTTTAATTTGGTCTTAATTTTAGGTGTTAGTGGCCTGATTGCCCCCATTGCCCTATCCCCTGCACTCATGCTGGACTTTGGGATTAGTTTATTGGCAGTTGTGGCCCTTTTTGGGGTCCTGTTATTGAGCCCTGGCCGTTACTTGTCCCGTGGGGGGTCTATGCTATTACTTCTGGGCTATGGTGCCTATTTGCTGATGATTGTTTTGAGAGGCTAAGGCCCCTACTGGTCCAAAAAACGGCCCTTCAGTTCAAGACTGGGAACCCAACAGGTCTCAGATTGGCCCCAGATTCGGTACCGATTCTTTTGGACTTGTTTATAAACCGCATCCCGAATAAACACAGGGCAAAAGCGCAGTACCCAGCGATAAGGATGCCTTAAAATCTTAGTAATGACTAAAATGGCCTCTGATCGAGAATATAATTGTGCATGTTGGCTAGGATAAGGGCTGATCAGTCGAATGCTATCCATCGTATTGTGGGGCCAACCATGCTCACTTAATAGCGACTGGGCCCACTGACTTTGTAATGAGGCAAAGACAAATTGCTTCCTAGTGTCATGCTGGATAATCCACTGGACACTTTTCTGGCAAAGGCCACACTGACCATCAAATAAAATTAAATGTTGCAGGTTCATTGATACTCTCCTTTTAATATACTATTTCATGTCCTGCAATGCCACCCCTTTCACTCCTGCTCAAATACTTGTATACTTTAGACACAATGATGTCATTAAATAGGAGGCCCTTATGACCCAACAAGCAATTACTGCCACCATCCAAACTAGCCAAGGAGATATTTCCCTTCGCTTATTTCATGAAGAAGCGCCATTGACGGTTGCCAACTTCATTAACTTGGCCCAACGAGGTTACTACCAAGACCTCAATTTTCACCGGGTCATTGACTCGTTTATGATCCAAGGCGGTTGCCCACTAGGGACCGGAACCGGCGGACCTGGCTACCAATTCGAAGACGAGTGTCACCCTGACCGCGCTCATGATGCGCCAGGAAAGTTATCCATGGCCAATGCAGGTCCTGGTACCAATGGCAGCCAATTTTTTATTACCCATGTTCCCTGCCCTCACTTAGACGGTAACCATACCGTTTTTGGTGAAGTCTTGGGTGAACAAGACCAGACCGTGGTCAATGCCATTCAACAAAATGACGGGATCTTTGATATTATGATCCAGGGCGACTTTGCACCTTTATTAAGCCAATACCAAGATCGCTTGGATGACTTTGATAGTGCCCTAGATGAAATGTTTCCTCAGTTAGTAGAAGAAGAGGCCTAAGCGTCGTTTCTTACCAAACATGAGTCAGGTTAAACTTACATTACCGCCGTCTTGGTCCTCAGACCAAGACGCGTTAGTGGCCTTGCTCAAACAAAAAGGTACGGGCAAGAAAATGAGTGTCCCTTTGGCAGCAGATGCCCTTACCCAGCTCACCCACTTACTTCAAAGTCAAGACTGTCTTTTGGTGACCAAAGTGACCCTACTCACGGCCCTTTTGGCCTTAGAGAAAAGCCCTGACGAGGCGGCCTTTTTAGATCATTTTCAAGCGCAGCCATTACCTGCCACTCTCTCCTGGTTATTCAGACCACCAAGTCAAGCGATCGAACACTGCATCCAAACGCTTATCCAAGGAAATGACTTAGCCCATGATGACATGTCTCAGGCCATGAGCTGGATCACCCAAACAGATGTACCTGAGTATTACAAAGCTGCGATTCTGGAGGCCTTACGATTAAAAGGAGAAAGCCTATCTGAGAACCAAGTCTGTCTCTCCCATTTTCGAACCCTATCCCGCTTTTCATCTGTTAATACCAGTCACCTGATCGAAATTGCCAACGCTTATGACGGACTCAATCGCCACCACTGCTTTTGGCCCTTTTTGGCCCCTATTTTGGCCAGCATGGGTCACCCAGTTCTCCTTCATGGGACCCATCAATGCGGGCCTAAGTTTGGGGTGACGCCTGAGCAAGTCTTTGAACAAGCGGGCCCCTTTCGCCCCCCCTCTATATCTGATGTATGTCAGCGCCTTGAAGATCCTGGGATCGGCTGGGCCTACTTGTCACAACAGGAATTTTCGCCGGACCTTCATGCCCTAAAGTCCCTTCGTATCCAAATGGTCAAACGGCCTTTACTATCTACCCTTGAAAAACTGCTACTCCCCATCCGACATGATCATCATTATCTATTAACCAGTTATACTCATCCTGCTTATCAAGGGCTCTTGAGCCAATTATTTCAACAAGAATTTCCCCATTGCAATATTTTATTGGTCCGTGGCCAAGAAGGATCGGTACAGTTGCGCTTGGATCGACGGGTGCATTATACCCACCTTCAAGGCGCCCATCATCGTGATGATTTTGTGGACACAAGTCAGTTTGAGATGGGGCCTTATGATAAGATCCTACCCGATTTCTCTTTAAGTGCCCGGGACCACTTTGAGGCAGGCGTTTCTGCCTTAACAGGGACCCCTTCGCCCTTCCAAGACGCCCTGATTTATCAATGTCGATTTCTTTTGACCCAATGGGGCCTTGGCGATGATGAGACGGTCACTGCCCAGCTTCATGAGGTATTAAATAATGGTAAGGCCCATGCCCATTTCCTTGCAGGGCTCTCTTAAATATTAAGAGGCAATTGTCCATTTCTATTAAATATGGCACACTATGAGCATGAGTACGATTCCTGAACTATTGGCCCCCGCTGGAAACCTTGAAAAATTACAAATCGCCTTTGCCCATGGCGCTGATGCCGTTTATGTAGGCGGTCATGTCTTTGGTCTACGCAAATATGCGGATAACTTTACAGATGCCCAGCTTGAACGGGGCATCCAAATGGCTAATGAACAAGGAAAATCGGTCTATGTGATCCTCAACGGCATGGCCCATCATTCAGATCTAGGGCCCATTGCATCGTACCTTTCGACCTTACAACGCCTTGGCCCTCATGGCCTAATTATTGCGGACCGCGGGGTCTTTGAGTTGGCCAAACAGCATACCAATTTACCTTTACATGTCTCCACCCAGGCATGTATTACCAATGCCCATGCCGCCCTTTCTTGGGTCAAGGCAGGCGCGTCTCGACTCATTTTGGCCCGGGAAGTGAGTCTATCTGAATGCCAAGAGATCCATGATGTGACAGGGACTGAGCTTGAGATCTTTGTCCATGGGGCCATGTGTGCCAGTTATTCAGGTAAATGCGTTATCTCCAACTATAGTGTGGGCAGAGACTCTAACCGCGGGGGCTGTATCCAATCTTGTCGCCACCCCTACCAGTTCCAAGAACAAGCGCCGACCCATATGATGAACGCCAAAGACTTAAATGCCTTATCTTTACTCCCCCAAATTTGCAAGGCCCCCATCGCCTCCATTAAAGTGGAAGGCCGAATGAAATCCAATCTCTATTTGGCCAATGTGGTCGCCTCTTATCGCCACGCATTAGATGCCATTGCTTCGGGCGAACATCAAGCTTTTCAAGACCAAAAGGACACACTAAACCAGCAGCTATCATCTGTATCGAACCGGACCTTTAGCACAGGTGGCTTGACCCAGCGACCGGCCCAAGAAAGTGTCTTGGCCAATTTTAATGGCTATAACAAAAGCGCTGTCTTTGTGGGCACAGTTAAAGCCATTTCATCAGACGGCCAGCCGTTTATTTCCCTTAAAACCGAGATCCATAAAGGCGATCAACTCACTGTGCTATCCCAAACAGGCCGCCGCTATTTATTGGATGTCACTAACATGCAAACCCCTAATGGCACCCCCCTTTCTTCGGCAAGGGCCAACCAGTTGGTTAAAGTCCAGGCGTCAGGTCCTTTTCAACGCTTTGATGTGGTACAGAAGACCCTGACTTAATGGTCTTTTCAAAGACATGGACTTGCCCTAACTTTGTTAGCCCTAAAAAGGGATGCATTTTAATCACCACTTGTCGTGAATAGCCATATTTCTTAAATAACGTGTCATAAACCGGGTAAAAATAAACGATACTAATGGCTCTTGGCTTGCGATTAAAAGACTCATTAAGGTGCTCTAAAAACTGACTCAAGACCCCCCGATTAAAGGGGTTAAAAAAATAAAAAAGATCATACTCATCTAATTGCTGCTCTAAAGACAGGCAATCTTGCTCAAAAATGAGGATGGGTGGGATCCCTAGCAATGCAAAGTTTTTATGGATGACCTTGGCCAAGTCAGTATTGATTTCAACCCCTGCCACTTTCTTAAACGGCTCGGCCATTGCTTCGAATAAGGTAAAGCCTTTTCCGGCACCCACATCTAATAACGAGCGACCTTTAAGGTCTATATGTTGACCCACCGTCCTCCATATTCCAGGCAAAGACATTTGGCATTTAAAATATTTTCGGCTTTGGAACCCCGTTTTTGTTGTTGAAAAATCAAGCCCTTTAACATGAATCTGATTAAGGGCTTTCTGACATAAATAATGATAAAGGCCCTTTTTGACCAACAATAAGATTAAGTTAATCCACCCATAAATGGCCAAGATTAAGGCCAGTAATTGGATCTTATTCATTACCTATCTCCTGATATAGATCCAGCAAACATTGCCGTGTGGCTTGGTGTTGGATATGGGCTCTGTCCCCTTGAAATAAATATCGCCTGACCACGACCTCTGTTTTAGTGGCCATTCCCATATACACTGTCCCTACGGGCTTTTCTCTGGAGCCGCCACCTGGCCCCGCGATCCCGGTCACTGACATGGCGATATCAGACTGACTTTTCTCTCGTGCCTGTTGGGCCATGTTCTTTGCCACGGTCTCACTGACCGCGCCATCATGCTCAATTAATGTGGGATCAATCCCTAAAAATTGATGTTTTGCCGTATTACTATAGGTCACAAGCCCCACATTAAAAACCGCTGAAGCGCCTGGCACCCCGGTCATGGCCTGAGAAATCTGGCCCCCTGTACAAGATTCAGCAATGGCCACAGTGAGCCCCTGACGCTGTAATCGCATCATGATTGCTGTTAAAAAATCAGGATCTTCTGTGACCAACTGACCCTTAAATTGTGCTAAGATCCCTTGATACCACTGATGCACAATCGATGCATCCGGATCTCGATAACTTAATTTAACACCCCAAGGGGTGGCCTCATACCGGATCTTACTTGCCTGACTCATCGACTGGACCTGCTGCATAATCTGAGACTCACCTATTCCAAACACATAACACTGGGCCTCTTTGATATTAGTTTGGGGTTGAATATCACGTAATTTAGGGATCAAGTCCTGGGTTAACATGGCTTCCATTTCACTGGGAACCCCTGGCATGACCATGAGATGCCCGTTTTGATGACTTATATAAAAGCCTGCCGCAGTTCCTTTTAAATTCGGCCATATCACCGATCCTTCTGGCAACATCGCTTGCTGAATATTGGCCTCCGGATACGGCTTATTTTTTCGTTTATAATAGGCTTTTAAACCTGCTAAGAGCCCCTCATCTAAATATAAAGGGCGTCCAGTGGCCTCGGCGATGGCACTTCGGGTCACATCATCATGGGTTGGCCCCAAGCCACCGGTAATAATCATTACTGCCCCCTCATTTAATCCCCGTCGAATCTCATTAACAATCATGGCCGTATCATCAGGCAGGCTAACAGCATACCCTAAGTCATAACCGGCGGCATTTAAGTGCTGGGCAATGGTCACTTGGTTATGATTAAGAACCCGACCATCTAGGAGCTCTTGGCCAGTACAAATTAATTTGATCATCTTTGTTTTAGTATACTGGATTTCCAAGCCAGATTAAACGCCTTATTTTTGATCGTCATTCATTGTTTAAGCGTGATACACTATAAGAAAGACTGCTGAAGGAGGCACCCCTTATTATGAGCCAAACCCAATCAAAAACCGACCCATCCACGTCCTATGGATCCGATCAAATCCTCTGGGACCTAAGTGACTTATATAATGACCTATCTGACCCTGCCATTGAAGATACCATGAGCACGGCACAATTACAGGCCAAGGCCTTTCAGAAGCGCTATAAAGGCCAACTGGCCCAGCTATCTGGCCCTGAACTGGCCGACTGCTTTAACGACTACGAAACCATCCGCCAAGCCATGTCTCGCTTGGGTCAATATGCACATTTGGTCTTTGCCACGGATACCAGTAACCAAGTCGCCAAACAATTGGTGGCTAAAATTGATGAATCGGATTCCTATATCCAAAACGACTTATTATTTTTTCATTTGGAATTAAGTGCCTTTTCCAGTGACCGTCTCAAGACGCTCCAACAAGACCCGGCACTCAGTGACCTGACGTATTACTTAACCCATGCCCATCAAACGGCCCAATATAACTTAAGTGAAGCCGAAGAAAAAGTCATTAACTTAAAAGACCTTACTGGCAGCCAAGCTTTATGTAAATTATATGAAGAGCTGACCGCCAGTTATGAGTTCGATTTTGAATTGGACGGTAAGGTCCAAAAGATGAACGGTAGCCAGTTACGGGCCCTAAGACAGGACCTTCGCCCCGATGTGAGACGACGGGCCATGAGAACCTTTCTGGCACGCTATGAACAAGACACGCTGATTCATACCCATTTATTTAATCATATTGTGAAAGACTATGGCATTGAACGAGAGCTCAGGGGCTATGACTCGGCCATTAGCATCCGAAACACCCAAAACGATCTTCCCGACGACCTGATCCAGTTACTCCATGACGTTACCAAGGAGTCCTATCCCTTGGTCCAAAATTATTATCAAAAGAAATCCTCTATTTTAGGTTTATCTGATATGAGCTTGGCAGATATTTATGCCCCGATCCAGCAAAGCGAGGTCCGGTTCAGCTGGGAAGAAGCCAAAGATATTGTATTAAGTGGCCTGTCCCGTTTCGATGATGAATTTTATGAAAAAGCCAAACTTATTTTTGACCAAAACCGGATCCATGCCCCTATTATGAGTAAAAAGAGAGGCGGCGCTTTTTGTTCTTGCTCTAGCCCTGATATTGCCCCCTATGTCATGCTCAATTACCAAGGCCGGACCCGAGACGTGGCCACCTTGGCCCATGAGTTAGGCCATGGCATTCATGATTTATTTGCCTGCAAACAACGATATGTCAACTACCACCCCATTCTTCCTTTGGCAGAAACGGCCTCAGTATTTACTGAAATGATTATTACGGACCTGCTCTTATCTGAAATCAAGGACCCGGCTGCACGCCAAGCACTGATTGCTGACAAGTTAGAAGATATTTTTGCCACTTCCCATCGCCAAAATGTCTTTTCAAGTTTTGAACTGGCCACCCACTCCCAAATCGATTCAGCCCTACAATCCCCAGACCAGCTTTGTGATCAATATATGCGCTTGGTTAAAGAGATGTTTGGCGACTCGGTCCAATACCCCGATGAATTCAAATGGGAATGGTCCGCGATCCCCCATATCTTTGAATGGCCCTTTTATGTCTATGCCTATAACTTTGGGAACTTATTGGTCATGGCCTTATATCAACAATACAAACAACAAGGCCCTGATATGATCGTCTCACTCAAAGAGATTTTAAGTGCAGGCTCCGCTGCCTCGCCCATCGAGATCACCCAAAAAGCAGGGATTGATATTACCAAACGCGACTTTTGGGTCCAAAGCTTAGGCGCCATCGAGCGCTTACTGGCCCAATTTTAAGGCCCCCTGTCTCCTCTTAAAAAATAAGCATGTTTAAGATCCCTTTTTCCTGGGTATCCCTAGGATATAAGGGATCTAATATCCCTGGACATCGACCAAGGAGGGCCGACACATATGAATCTCATTAATAATATTAAAACCAAGATTTCAGAAATAACCCAACACGCCACTGGCATTTCAACCCGGATCTTATCCCAACTCAAAACATTGGACCAAATCCTTCGAAACCTGACTACCACTGGTCTTTTACAAGCCCAATCTAATCCTAAAGAGATCGAACAAACCCAACGGATCTTATCCCATGTGGAGACCATTGTATCCACCCTTCAACATGTATTGGATGAAAACAAAGCCCCTTCTGAAGGCATTATTTCCAAATCTGAAGCCAGTGTGGCCAGCCTATTAGAAGTGATGAATAGTGCCCAGTCTGATCAGATCGATCCGGAACTTCTCAACCTAGTCAAAGCCACGGTCTCTTCATGGGCCGAGGCCATGGAGCATGCCCAAGTTTTGGAGGCGGACCCTTAGTAAAAAAAAGTGATTTTGTGACCCTTTAAAAGGCCGACTTAGGCCTTTTTTTGGGTCTATTTTTTTCTATTTCGTACCTAATTTTCCTTATTTGAGCTATATAACATCAAATTTCGATATAAAAACATGTTTAAAATCGCCAAAAAGTGGGTATAGGCTGTTAACTCAACGAAAAGGAGGTGAAATTATGTCGAGTATACTATTGGCAAAATTCCTAGGAATTTTTCTAACTGTATTGGGTCTAGGCACCATTCTTAACCACCAACATCTGACCAGCGCCGTAGACGAAATTACCAAGTCTAAAGCCTTGGGATTGGTCTCAGGTATTGTTCCGTTGTTGTTGGGAAGTATTTTGGTGAGTACCCATCATGTATTGGTGTCAGGATTGCCAATGATCATCACGATTATTGGATACGTCTTTTTGATTTCGGGGATTATCCGGATCATGTTCCCTGATATCTGGGTCAAGTTAATCAGAAATAATAAAGAGGTCCTTCCGCTCTCTTTAGTAGGGCTGCTGATGACGCTGCTGGGGTTTGTTTTAATTTACTTTGGCTTTCTTGTCTAAGCCTAGCTTCATTCCCACTTAATATACCGACGTATTGACGACCCACAATACGTCGGTATGGTAAAGCAAGTGACTTGCCTAATTTCCATAAAGCAAGTACTGTAAGACCCATGAGCAATTTACGCTGTTTTGTAGAAGATACTGACCAACTGGAACTGGCCCTGTCTTATGGGGTTGACGAGCCGGTCCTCTGTCACCCTCTGTTTGACGCCCGGACCCAACAAGCGCCCTGTTCACTCCAGTCCCTATCACCCTTAATCCGTATACTCCAAGCACATGAACGCCCCATTTGTCTGAATGTGGATATCCAGTACCATCAACATCAGCATGAGCTATTAACCCAACTGGGGACACTGATCAATGAGCAGCCCATCGATACCCTTCGGATCCAGGACCTAGGTCTACTGCATGCCATTCACCAGCAATACCCTCACCTTTCGCTTTGCTATTGCCCGGATACCAGTCAACAAAACTATATGAGTATCCAAGCCCTTGAACAGACCGCGAAGCGCCACTTTCTAAATAACGAACTGGCATTATCAGATATCCAGCGTATTCTCGATCACTGTCAAGGCGACTTTGAACTACAAATTTTCGGGCCTATTCTCATCCAATATTCTTACCGGCGCTTTTATGCCGACTTAAGTAATCATCCGAAACAAACGCCCCACTGTTATGACGCTGAGGATAAAGACCACCCCAACCGATTCTATCGCATGATCGATAACCATCACGGCCACTTAATGATGGCCCATTTCCATCGTAATTTATTGCCCTATTTATCTCAGCTTATGCCACTTCATTTGCGTAGTTATATTGTGGAGTCTCGTGGCGAGTCGACTACTTATTTGGATCAGGCCCTAAACTTGGTCACTGATTGCCTTGCCCAATTCAAGTCCGATCCTAACCACTATCAGTTCGACCGCGCTCGTCTTGACCCAGTCCAGCAGCTGGCCAAGCGCCCCTTCAAAGCAGGGTTTTTTTGGGCCAATTTAACAGACCAAGACCGGCCCCAAGTGACCCAACTCACAGATGACACACTTACTTATTTGGGCCAAATTATTCATATCGATAAAGGGTCCTGGATGAGCATCGAACTTGAGACTCATTGCGAAGTAGGTGACCAGATCCTTATTGCCACGCCTGAAGACCGACGGATCCAATTCCCGCTATCGGCCTTAAAGGACCTTGATGGCACCCCCATCAACAAGAGCCATGGTCATGAAATTATCCAAATGCCCTGGAAAAAAGGGGTCTCGACCATGAGCCGGGTCTACCGGCAAGATCCGCCTCGTTAAGAGACGACTTTCGTCCCAAAAAAGAGGGCGAGTTCCCGTTGGGCACTCTCGCTACTATCTGAGGCATGAATAATATTTTCGCCTTTTGATAAAGACAAATCGCCCCGAATGGTCCCCGGTGCAGCCTCGGCAGAGTCAGTATCACCCACCAAACGTCGTACCACTTCAATGGCTCGGTCCCCTTCTAAGACCATGGCCACAATGGGCCCAGACAAAATAAAGGCTTTAAGGCGCGGATAAAAAGGTTTATCCACATGCTCTGCATAATGTCGATCCGATAACTCATCGGTCATTTGCATCATTTTAAGTTCCGAAATCTTGAGTCCTTTTTGTTCAAAACGGCCCAATACTTCCCCCACAAGGCCTCGTGAGACGCCGTCAGGTTTTATTAATACTAAGGTCTTTTCCATTGGTATTTCTCTCCTATTCGATCTATTTGGGCCTTCACTTGTTGGGGCGCCGTTCCACCCAGTACATCTTTTGCTGCCACGGCTGATTCCAAGCTTAACATGTCATAGACATCTTCTTCAATATCCGGACAGATCTCTTGGAGTTGATCTAAGGAAAGGTCCTTTAATTGAACCCCTTTCTCAATGGCAGTTAAGACCACTTTTCCGGTAACTTCATGCGCGTCTCTGAACGGCAACTTCTTGCCCACTAAATAATCGGCCAGCTCAGTGGCCTCTAAGTACCCTTTCGTTAACGCAGCTTCAATGGCAGGCTTATTAATACTCAGGGTTGCGATCATGCCTGACATACAGGTCAGACTTTGGACCAGGGTAT
Organism: Actinomycetota bacterium; assembly: GCA_002716485.1. Lineage (GTDB taxonomy): Bacteria > Margulisbacteria > Marinamargulisbacteria. Next base: position 14,578 of record PBBE01000043.1, on the reverse strand, counting down.
CAATGGTCTCAAATAAAACGGGCTTGTCTTCTTGTAAATCCCGGTTATAGGTTAAAGGCAAGGCTTTAACCGTATGATGCAAATTCACCAAATTGCCCAATACCCCACCGGCTTTGCCTCGAATTAATTCTGCAATATCAGGGTTCTTTTTTTGGGGCATAATCGAACTACCTGTACTATACGTATCTGAGACTTGGATAAAATTGACCAAAGGCGAACTAAAGATCACCAACTCTTCACAAAAGCGGGACATATGGGTCATGATCACTGAGGCTGCGGCACAAAAATCAAATAAATAGTCCCGGTCCGATACCGCGTCCATACTATTTTGAGTCACGGCAGAAAAGCCCAGCTCTTTGGCCACTGCTTCACGGTCGATCCCATAATTATTTCCCGCCAAAGCCCCGGCCCCTAACGGACAAATATCTACTTGTACTTCAAGCTGTTTGAGTCGTGTTAAATCCCGTTCAAATTGCTGAAAATAAGCCAGAAAGTGATGGGCCAGTAAAACGGGTTGTGCCGGTTGAAAATGAGTAAAGCCAGGAAAAATGACCCCTTCATATCGGCATGCACGTTCCCATAAAGTCTTTAACAAGACCAATAGCAGGCCTTGGATCTGGATAATCGCATCTTTTAGACATAATTTCACATCTGTGACCACTTGGTCGTTTCGGGACTTCCCAGCATGCATTTTTTTGCCCAAATCACCGATCCGTTCCGTGACCAAGCGTTCGATACAACTATGAATATCTTCGTCCGGCCCATCCAATAGCTCGGGGGTTTCTTGACTTTCTTTTCCAATCTCATCAAGGGTGGCCCGGATCTTGGCCCCATCTTGTTCGGTTAAGACCCCCGCCTTAACCAACCCTGCCACATGGGCCTTATTGACCTGAATATCATAAGGTGCCAAGCGTCGGTCCAGCCATAATGAATAACTGAGTGCCTGAGCTGCGTCATCCAAGCCCTGTTCAAAACGACCGCCCCATAATTTACCCATGACCGTTGACCATCCCATTCACTTTCATATCAAGTCCAAAGACCCGAATAAAGCCCGTGGCATCTTTCTGGTCATATAGCTCCGTATTACTAAAGGAGGCCAGATCAGATAAATATAAGGACTTATCGGACCAGGTTCCCGCTGGAATCACATTGCCTTTATATAACTTTAATTTGACCCGTCCAGTCATATTCACTTGGGTCTGATTTACAAAGGCGTCCATGGCAGCCCTTAGTGGCGTAAACCAACGTCCGTTATAAACAATATCAGCGTAAGTTAAGGCCAGCTTTTGTTTATAATGACGGGTCTCTCGGTCCAAAACCAGTTGCTCCAGTTCCTGATGGGCTTGATACAAGATCGTACCGCCTGGTGTCTCATAGACCCCTCTAGACTTAATGCCCACCAATCGATTCTCTACCATATCCACTTGCCCGACCCCATGTCGGCCACCGATCTGATTTAAGAGCCGTAACAAGGGGACCGGATCCAAGGCTTGGCCATTCACACTGACGGGTCGGCCCTGCTCAAACTCGATTTCCACATGCTCGGCTTGATCGGGGGCATCTTCAATGGTCGACGATAAGGTAAACACGCCATTATCAGGGGCATTACCAGGGTCTTCCAATTCGCCACCTTCGTGACTAATATGCCAAATATTTCGGTCCTCTGAATAGATATTTTTTTTACTTTGGCTAATGGGAATCTGCCGCTTCTCGGCATAGGCAATGCACTCTTCTCGAGAGTCCAAATCCCATTTACTATCTTTCCAAGGCGCAATCACCGTCAGTGACGGGTCAAGGGCCATATATGTCAATTCAAATCGAACTTGGTCATTGCCTTTCCCAGTGGCCCCATGAGCGACCATACTCGCCCCTTCCTGTTGGGCGATTTCAACTTGCCGTTTGGCAATTAAGGGCCGACCAAAACTGGTCCCTAATAAATACTTATTTTCATAAATGGCCCCAGCTTTAAGGGTCGGATAAATATAGTCACGAATAAATTCATCTTGTAAATCTTCCACAAAGACTTTCGAGGCCCCACTTTTCAAGGCCTTTTCTTCCAAACCGTCCATTTCCTCGGCCTGACCCAAATTGGCACACATGGCAATGACCTCACAGTCATAGTTCTCTTTAAGCCAATGGATCATAATGGATGTATCGAGTCCCCCTGAATATGCCAAAACCACTTTTTCCACGATTGCGTCTCTCCTTCTTTAACCAAAATATAGGGATCCTAAACCCATCAAGAATAGGGCCGCCCTTTGGCTGCAATTATAGCACACTCAAGGCCCTGGAAACAGATCCTTATGTCAAATAGCGGGCCAAGACGGCTTGTTGGGCATAGACCCGATTTTCAGCCTCTTCAAAGACCTTGGATTGATCAGACTCGATCATCTCATCCGTGATCTCTTTACCCCGATAGGCGGGCAGACAATGTAATATAATGGCATCCGGACGGGCATGGGCCATGAGCTCCTGATTCACTTGATATTGATAATATGGGCTTAAGTCTTTCTCGTCATCGCCCATGGACACCCAGGTATCAGTCACCACCACATGCGCGTCTTTAATGGCAGCAATCGGATCGTTGACCCGATCGCCATAGCCACCTAAGGCGTGAGAGGGCCCGGATAAGGCCATTTGACTCCCTAGTATCTGTGCGGCTTCTGACAAGGACCGGCTCACGTTATTCTCGTCACCCAAATAGCAAATTTTTAGCTGACTGAAGTCTGGAAAATAGCGCTGTATGGTGAGTAGGTCCGCCAAGACCTGACATGGATGAGACTGATCCGTAAGACCGTTAATGACCGGCACTGTGGCATAGCGGGCAAACTCTTGAATAATATCATGAGAAAAGGTCCGGATCACCACTGCATCCACATAGCCCGATAAAACCCGAGCCACATCTTTTACCGGCTCTCGTTTCCCCAACCCCACTTCAGCACCTTGTAAGGAGATCACCTCGCCACCCAAATGCCGAATCCCGACTTCAAATGAAACTCGGGTCCGATTGGAGGGCTTTTCAAAGATCATGGCCACGGTTTTTCCTGCTAAAATGGCCTCGCCTTTGCCTTTATTTGAGCGATACTGCTGGGCCTGATCTAATAAGGCCAATAGCGCCTGCTTGTTCAGACTATGAATATCTAAAAAATGACTCACGGGTTCTTGCCCTCGATCATGGTCCCGATCCCTGTATCAGTGAATAATTCTAATAAGGTCGCATGCGGAATCGTGCCATTAATAATATGCACCCGATCCACGCCCGATTTAATGGCATCACATGCACAGGTTAACTTGGGTAACATGCCTTCTTTGACATCCTCATGCGTTAATAACTGGATGGCCTCATCAATGGACAAGAGCGACTGAAGCTCGCCATTAATTTGTAAGCCTTGGACATCGGTCAAATAAATTAACTTCATGGCATTAAAAGCGGTTGCCACTGCCTGGGCCACATGATCGGCGTTCATATTCAAGGTCTCATGGGCCTTATTTTTACCCACCGATGAAATAATCGGGATAAAGCCTTTATTCGATAAAGTCTCTAATAAAGAGATATCCACATCTTTGATATCACCCACAAAGCCCAAGTCTTGGTTCTTTTTACTTTTGACCCGTTCAGCCGTAAACAAATTCCCGTCTTTACCGGAAAGCCCCACGGCCTGGCCACCCGCCTCATTAATCAGGGAGACGATCTCGTTATTAATTTTGCCACTTAAGACCATTTCCGTGATCTCCATGGTCTCTAGATCCGTAAAGCGAAGCCCGTCAATAAACACGGCCTCTTTACCGACCCGTTGCATCCACTTGGAAATCTCTTTACCGCCCCCATGAATAATAATGGGATGAATCCCCACGTATTTGAGTAAGACGATATCATTGGCAAACTGTTTTTTTAGAACCTCATCAAACATAATCGAGCCGCCATACTTAATGACCACACTTTTTCCTGAAAAGCGTTTAATATAGGGCAGTGCCTCTAATAAGACATTGGCTTTTTCAATTTTATCTTCCAACTTCATTAATTGACTCCTTATGGCCATGACCTATCCTCTCTTTTAGTTATAAGCGGTATTAATATCAATATAGCCTTTGGTCAGTTCACAGCCCCAACATGTGGCAGTGCCTGTCCCTAACTGACAATCCACCTCGATGGAGACTGTATCAGTATCCAAGCTCTGTCTTAATTGCTCAAGATCAAAGTCAGTAGGGGCCCCCTCTTGATATACCCGGTTATTTTGGATATTAATCATTAATTTTTTCTGGTTGATTTTGGTCCCCTGACTTTTCCCAATGGCCATTAATATCCGACCCCAGTTCGGATCTTGACCATGAATCGCTGTTTTGACCAAGGGCGAATCAATAATATGCCGGGCAATCTCTTCGGCACCGGTATGGGTAATGGCCCCTTTAACGGTCGCCTCAATTACGGTTTTGGCCCCCTCACCGTCCCGAATAATCTGTTGGGCCAATTGATGTGTCGCCTCGGTTAATGTGGATTTAAAAGCCTGAGCTTGAGCCGGGTCATTTTCTGCAATGGCCACTTTCCCTGTACTTAAAACCAAGACCATATCACTGGTAGACGTATCCGTATCCACTGAGATTCGGTTAAAGGTCTTGCCAACCGCTTCGGTTAACGCACGTTGCAAAAAGGCCGAGCTGACCTTGGCATCAGTCACCAAAAACCCCAACATAGTGGCCATATTCGGCGCAATCATACCAGAGCCCTTGGCAATCCCTGCCACCTGCACGGTTTTTTTGCCGACTTTTTGGCTTGTATAGGCGGTTTTTGTAAAGGTATCTGTGGTCAAAATTCCCTCAGCGACCTGCTCCCCATGCTTTTGATAGGCATCCTTAAATAAGGCCTCAATGCCTAGCTGGACTTTATCTAGGGGCAATCGCTTCCCAATAATACCCGTGGCCGCCACTGCCACTTCTGATTGCTTAAGGCCTAATTTCTTGGCCACACTCTTCACGATTTGCTGAGTATCACTGGCCCCTTTTTCTCCGGTCCCGGCATTGGCGTTCCCAGAAGAAACCACAATGACTTTAAAGACACCTCGCTTGAGGGCCTTTCGGGTATGAATGACGGAAGAGGCTGGGCATTGGTTCTTGGTAAAGACCCCGGCACTGGCCAAGGCATCTGGGACATAAATATAACTTAAGTCGTAACCGCCTTCTTTAATACCCGCCTGAATGGCGTTGGCATAAACCCCATCTAAGTCACTAATACTAGGGCCCGAGCTCATAGGTATCGTCCTTGCGTTGGTAACCCCAGGGTCTCATCCCAACCCATCATAAGATTCATGTTCTGAACTGCTTGACCGGCCGCCCCTTTCAACAAATTATCAATGGCCACTGAAATCAAGGCCATGCCATCCGAGACCTGATTAATCCCAATCATACACATATTAGACCCTGTCACTGCCGATGTACTCGGTGTTTTCCAGTTCTCTTTAACATGAACAAAAGGCTCCTGATCATACTGACTATGATATAACTCGACCAAGACCGCCATGCTCAATGTCTGGGTTAACGGGACCGGTATTTGGGCCAAAATCCCACGAGACATCGGGACCACATGAGGCACTAACAAACAGTGACCGCCTAACTCCTGATCAATTTCTGCTTGATGACGGTGCTGACCCATCTGATAGGCCGTCACGCGATCATGTCGCTCACAAAATAACGAAAAGGTCTTTTCAGATCGCCCTGCCCCACTGATTCCTGATTGGGCGTTGACGACAAAAGGCGAGCTCAAGTGCCCTGCTTGGGCCAAGGGATAGGCCCCTAAGATAATACTAGTGGCATAACAGCCAGGATTGGCCACCTTAGTGGCCGCTTTAATGGCGTCACGATGACACTCGGGCAAGCCATAAGGTACGCTCGATAAAAGCGATGCAGACTGATGAGGGCTCTGATAGACCTGTTCAAAGGTCTTGGCCTCATTTAATCGAAAATCTGCCGACAAATCTATGACCATCAAATCGTCTCGAATCTGATCCATATAGGTATGACTTTGGGCATGGGGTACCGCCAAAAACAAGACCTCAATCTCGTCAGGGACTTGGCTGGGGATAAACTCTTCTAAAACAATGGCCTCTTGACCAATAAAGTGATCATATTGCTTATCTATGCTCTGACCATTAAATCGCTTGCTATAACACGCCGTCACCTCTATATTGGGGTGCTGATTTAATAAACGAAGTAGCTCAATGCCAGAGTACCCAGTGGCCCCCACCACGGCTGCCTTAATGGCGCTCATCTAGCTTCGGGCTTTAAGTCGGTTCGCTTTGGCCCCGACACGGTCACGCAGATAATATAAGCGTGCTCGCCGGACTTTTTTGGCTTCGATAATCGTAATCTCAGATAATAGTGGCGAATGAAGTAAAAATGATTTTTCTACGCCATAGTTCCCACTTAATACTTTTCGAATGGTCATACTCTTTCGAGATAATCGACCCGTCATTTTAATGACAGTGCCTTCAAAACGTTGAATTCGTTTCTTCTTGCCTTCTAAAATTAATTTAGCAACTCGGACCGTATCACCCACACGAATGTTTGGGATCTCTGAGTCTTTCATTTGACTTTTTTCAATTTCTTCAATGATTGGATGTGTCATTCGTCTTCCTCCAGTTTAACAACCCTTTTTCGTAAGTAAGAATTGTATCATGCTTTTGTATTGGATTGAAGAGGCAGTTTTTGTACATGATCTGCCCCCCCTAAATTTATCTAATATCGATAATGATCAGGCTTGTAAGGTCCGTTGACCGGAATCCCAATATATTGGGCCTGCTCCTCACTTAATGTCGTTAACTTGACCCCAATTTTTTCCAAATGCAGCCGTGCGACTTCTTCGTCCAAGTGCTTTGCTAAGGTATGAACCCCAAGCTCATACTCGTCTTGCCATAAGCTGATCTGGGCCAAGGTCTGGTTCGTAAACGAATTACTCATTACAAAAGACGGGTGCCCAGTGGCACAGCCCAAGTTCACCAAACGACCTTCCGCTAATAAAAAGATCCGATGCCCTTCTGGAAAGTCATAGGCATCGACCTGCGCTTTTATTTCGGTCTTCTTGACCCCCGGATAGCTTTCTAACTGAGTCACTTGGATCTCGTTATCAAAATGGCCAATATTACAGACAATGGCCTGGTCCTTCATTTGGCGCATATGATCAATGGTCACCACATCTTTATTTCCTGTTGTGGTCACATAAATATCCGCCTCGCCCAGACACTCTTCGATGGGCTTGACTTCAAAGCCTTCCATGGACGCTTGTAAGGCACAGATCGGATCAATCTCAGTAACAATGACCCGAGAGCCATAAGAGCGCATACTCGCCGCACAGCCCTTACCCACGTCACCATAGCCACATACCACGGTCACTTTACCGGCAATCATGACATCGGTTGCCCGTTTTATGCCATCAGCCAGGGACTCTCGACAGCCATATAAGTTATCAAATTTTGATTTGGTAACGGCGTCATTCACATTAATGGCCGGAAATAATAACGCGTTGTCTTTGACCATTTGATACAATCGATTCACGCCTGTGGTGGTCTCTTCGGAGACCCCTTTGATCCGCTCGGCCATTTCATGCCATTTTCTGGGGCTACTCTCTAATGATTTCTTTAATACTGACAATACAATGGCATGCTCCTCGCTACTGGCCTCTTGATCTAAAAAGCGCGCGTCTTTTTCGGCCTTCACGCCATCATGAATTAACAAGGTGGCATCCCCACCGTCATCCACAATGAGGTCCGGTCCTTTTCCATCTGGAAAGGTCAGGGCTTGTTCGGTACACCACCAATATTCTTCCAATGTCTCCCCTTTCCAAGCGAAGACCGGGACCCCGGCCTTGGCAATGGCCGCTGCCGCATGATCTTGGGTCGAAAAGATATTACAACTGGCCCATCGCACATCAGCGCCTAAGTCCACCAAGGTCTCAATGAGTACCGCGGTTTGGATGGTCATATGAAGGGATCCAGATATCCGGGCCCCTTTTAAAGGCTGTTGCCCTTGATATTTTTCTCGAACGGCCATTAAACCAGGCATTTCATGCTCAGCGATCTGAATTTCTTTTCGGCCAAACTCGGCCAATGAAAGGTCTTTTACCTTATAGTCATTTTGGGTGGTCATGGTACTCATCATTACTCCTAAAATTTAATTATTGATCATTAAAAGTTTACTAAAACGGTTCTGTTTTGTCTATCACTGGGCCTTCTGCTTGCTTAAGTAAGGCCTTGGTAATCACCGCCTTGTCTTGTTCATTAACCGGATATTGTGCCAATAGATCAGGCCGTTGGAATAAGGTCATCCTTAAGGCCTGTTCATGATGATATTGCCGAATCTTGGCATGATGGCCGGAACAGATGACATCCGGAACCGTCTTTCCTTCCACCTCTCGTGGCTGGCAATACTGGGCCGCTTCTAATAGCCCACTACTAATCGATTCGTCTGCTAAGGACTGTTCGTTCCCAATAACACCGGGTAATAGTCGTGCCACGGCCTCTGTGATCATTAGCGCCGGCAACTCGCCAGACAATAAGACCATATCGCCCATAGACACCCGTTGAATACTAAACATCTCAAAGATCCGTTCATCGATGCCCTCATAATAGCCCGGAATGAGCATCAGCTTTAACGGCCGTTCCTGACTCAGTTTTTGGGCCCGCTTTTGGTCAAAGCGATCCCCTTTCGGGCACAAATAAATCAGTTGATACTGCTCATAGTCCGGCACCGATCGAATGGCTGTGGCCATGACATCGGCCCTTAATAACATGCCTGGGTTCGGCCCAAAAGGAGGCGCATCCACATTACCACGTTTATGATGACTACTCTGTCTTAAGTCATGGATACGAACACTGATACGCCCGTCGTCAATGGCACGTCCTAAAATCCCTTTGTTGAGCATCCCTGATAACTGTTGAGGAAACAAAGAGATGAAGGCCAGCTCTAGATCCGGCACTTAGATCCCTGGTTTGGGGATATTAATGGACTCAATGACCCCATCTTTTAACTTGATCTCAAGGGCCCCTAACTTCTCATATAAATTATCGCCCACAGTGGCCGTCACGAATCCTTCAATAACGCCTTGAACAAAATAAGAGTCCAATTCCAAGTCAGAAATGGCGGTCTCTTGGCTGGGCGCCTGTTGGATCATCATTTCCAGTTGTGCTTTCTCTTGTTCCGCATTTTGACCATAATGGCCCACCGAAATCGGGTTCTCTTTTTGGGCATTAATCTCATCGAGTCGACGTTGCGACTCGGCCACGTTTTCTTTCAGTTCAAAACGCAAATATTCTTTAAAGTTCTCAGTGACCAATGCTTTAACCGTCACACGACGCTTTAAGGTCACTTGTGGCCGTTTATTTTTCTCTTTATTATCTGGCATACCTGCTCCTTATTTAAGACAGCAACCTACTTTTGAGTAATAATTTCAACGGTCACTTTTTTATTTTGTTTGGCAGATGCGGCTTTAACCACGGTCCGGATGGCATTGGCGATACGACCTTCTTTTCCGATCACTTTACCCACATCATCATTTCCCACACGAATTTCTAGAATCAAGACACTTTCACCAACAGTTTCTGCAATTTCCACGTCACTAGGGTCATCTACCAATGACTTGACAATCATTTCTACTAATTCTTTCATCTTTTCCCACCTTTTTTGTTATGCTTTATTTGGATTTAGTCTTTGTTTTCCTGTTCTTTTTTTTGTTTCTTCGTTACGCCAGGTTGCCTTGGCACTTTGTTTTGTTTGGGGACCATTCCACGATCGGCCAATAGCCGTTGGACTGGATCAGAAGGCTGAGCGCCCTTTTCAAGCCATGCTTTTACTTCTTCTTCGTCAAAGTTAAACTCAGACGGGCTTGTTAACGGGTTATAAGTCCCTAGAATTGAAATTGTGGCACCATCTCTGGCACAGCGTTGATCGGCCACTACAAGATCATAATATGGGGTCTTTTTTCTACCTCTACGTTTAAGTCGAATTCGTACTGTCATGCTCACCTCCTTACTAGCTTAATGAGAACATTATACCCACTACGCTGCTGACGGTCAATATGAGGTTAAGCGATCAGTCTTATTTCGTAGGAAAGCCGTAGACGACCATGTTGAATGCGGTTTGGGTGATAGGTAATGAGTCTGCTACTGGACTAATAGGACTATATAGTCTTTCCTCATTTATGTAGAGTATTGCGTCCTCCAAACTTTTTAAAAAGTAATATTTCAAATCTTTCTCGTAGAAATTATGGTCATAGCCGCCCTTGCTTGGTTGGACGCTTCCCCCTCCATAGGGAATAAAAGAACCGTCACTCCTTTGTATTGCATATTCCCCTATTTCAGACCCATATTTATTCCATTGAATATCACCTTTATGATCATCTAGATTGGCGTTGGCATGATGACGAATCCATAAATCACTATCACCAAACAGACGATGATATAAACACTCTGCTTTTGTCACCCCAAAGCCAAGATAATTGTTTGGGTGGTTTTCGTTATTATTATGAAAAGTAGACCAAGGATCTCCATAATAATCATACAATCTTTTGGCGTTCTTTTTTTGGCTCCATGCACTATCTATATTGGTTGTTTCAAAGGCATTTGGCTCTCTAGGAAAACACTTTGTAATGCCATTATCGTCATCAGCAACCTTAGGGCAATTTTCACTATAAAGAGGGGATTCTTCATCAGTATCAGTTACTTTAGTATAAATATCATCTATAGAATCAATTTTATCATCTTTTGTGGTAATCGATGTAAAGGGGTCATTGTAATACCCTTCTGATAGCCCGGTGGGATCAGGGATATATTTACCAGAAAAACTATCAAAATTTGTTCTTAATAATTCTCGTCTTTTTTGATCATCTATACTAAACAAATGATTTCTGACACGGTCCATAATGACGCCTATACCCCCACTACTACCGGTGCTTGTACTTGGTGAGGGATCAATCAATTTCCTTTTATGCGATAAGTTTAACTGATTAGCTTTAAAGACCAGGACATTGGTATGTTGGTACTCGTCATAGCCGGTTTGTTTGACATATGTAAAGGCGCTGGGGCTGGAACAAGTACTGCCTTGACATATCCTCGTTTGAATAGCGAGGGGCATATTAGCCCCTTGATCATGCTTATAAGTAACCGTCGACATGGCAAAAAAGAGCATGGTTCCATTTAAGTTAGACTGTTCAATAGTGATATTAGCATCCTCAGTATTATAAGAGGCCGCTTGATCCTTCTCTCCGCCGCCTGGTTTAGGGTGAGATGTTACAAGAATACTAGTATTATTTGTAAATTGTGTGTCGGCATAATCGCTGGTAATGGTCTGGACACGAGAACCACCAATCTGAACTAATGACGCTGATAGCCCCAATTGGCCGTATAGCTCGTTAAAGGTCAGGTTGGTATTGGATATATGTAAGGCCGAGTCTGGGTCCTCTTCATAAATACCGACGAAATTGGTATTAGTAGAATTAATCGGCTTACCTACCGTTAACTTTGCTACCGGGGCACCCTCGCTATTCGTTCCATTGCCTATTTTGGTGACACCATATTCGTATTGGATCCCCAATATGGCTGGGTCACTAGGCAGGGCATTAAAGCCATCAGTGGCATTAATTACTGAATAACTATTTTTACCCTGTAAGACCATAATTGGCTTTCGTAAATCAAATAAGGGCGAATTAACGTAACACTTATCCCAATTCAAGGGATTACTTGCTTCATAGGTCCCACCGACATTTTTACAATTATATACGGTATATTTTTTGTAAAAGTCGGAGTACCTTTCGTCATAACCCACGGCACCAGATGGTTTTAAACAGTTTGCTTTGGTAGGAGATGATGGAAGCTCAGCAAGAGTATCTACAGCTGTTATATTACTAATATCATCACAAAACGCGTCAAATGAGTTATAGGGCTGGCCACTGGTAGGAGTTTGATACTGACTAGGCACCTCTGCAGTCGTATTTCCTAATATACTGACCTGGGCCCATGCATTATTTGCGTTGCCAGTATCATCTGTAGTATGGGTCCAACTAGCGCTCTTATAATAACCCCCACGAACATCATCCGCACTAAGATCCCTAAGACCCAGATTAAAATTATCTCGACCTGTACTGAGTTCATTGGCAACTGTACTTCCCAATGTCAACTTTCCTGTAATAAAACTCCCGCCAACCCCCACCGTAATATTAATGGTCCCTGGATCTGTTTTATTCTTTTTGAGTAGCTCGCTATAGTAATCGGTCCATGGCATATCAGGATCTAACAGGATCCCTTCTGGGATGGTATCTACAATTTTGGCCCCACTGGAAAAATGCAGCTCATTTTCGATTAACATGCTCGGACTATTGGCCGTGACTGATGTGGCCTTAAGGTGAAGCGTCATTATCAATAGTCCTATTAAATATCTTGTTTTCATGCGCTTATTCTCCTATTGATTAAATAAAGGGAATGCAAACCAATTAATACTTGCACCGGCATCTTCACCTGACTTATTTTTAATCAGATCTTTACAATATTCAGGAACTTGGACGGGGGGGCCTGTAACTTTACAATCTAACTTTACTTCATGGCCCTCCACATTCGAGCTTAACTGTCGGCTGTGAAAGGTGGTTAATGAGGCAGTGGTGCCCACACCGAATGTATACATATCATATTTTTCATCTTCGTCTTTTTCGTCTTCGTCTTTTTCGTATTTTGCTGCCATTGCGGTTAAATTATTAGTCGGTGTTCCATGAGTAGCATCAATCACCTTATAACTCATTTTTCGGCTACTCCAAGGCCCTTTATTGCCCGCAATATCGAGGGCGATACTGACCGTGGCAAAGCCTTTATAGGGGTCATCACTTTGGCCATAAAAGTCATTACTTTCAACCCCAGGATGGTAGGAGTCTGATTTTCTATTGTCATCCGTATAATTACTCAACCAAGGATAGCCATTAAACGTCAGTTCATTTAAGCACCCATAGCCGCCATCACATTCAAATTCTGTTTTATAATATTCATAACCCCAAAGCCCATCAGGGTCACTAGCATACCTGCCCTCATCTGTGATATATGTTATTCCGCCTACAAATGAATGGTTTAGCGCATAAACAGCGATATCATCTTTAGTGTTTGGATTATAGTGATCATGTGTAAACCCACATCTGCCGTTTTGAGTCATTTCATCGTACTCTTTATTTTCAAGTTCCTCCATTATATCTTCATCTGACAGCTTTGCTGATAGGTAGCCCTGACCACCTTGTCTAAAAGAATTATCAAAACCACTGTGTGTCATCCCACATAAAATTTGATTTACTTCTACTTTAGACCTACTGGTGTAGGAGCCCCGATCCCCCCATGGGACTAGCAACGACTTCTCTGTTTCCAGTTCATCACCTGTCCTATAGGCACAATTATTGGACTGATACCCAAATCTTGCATAGTAGTTTTTCTTTACTGTTGTCTTCTTTTCTCCACTTTCAAATTCTAAGGTTTCAAATGCCAACTCGTGAGTCCCTTCATATATGCTTAGATTTCCACCAAGAATACTTTGCCAAGTACCACCACGATATACAGGCACATCAGTCCACCACTTTTTTTTATCCTCAGGTGTAGGATCATAGGCATCTTTGTCAATGTTACAGTCTTCATCATCATCATCACTTTTCATAGCAGCTGTATAAACACCTAAAGTTACATCTTCATCGCACGCTTCAGTTAACTTTGTCCTTGCTCCTGCATCATATAATTGATTATTCACAACCGGTGCTGGTATTGTCGTTTTGATCTTTCCAAAGCTGTTACTCAATAGATTAGCTTCGCCATCATTGCCTTGAGTGCCCACTTGGTTATCTTTAATCCCCAAATATATCATATAGCTACTTGGAAAAGGTGCTATATCGACCCTTGCTGACCCAATCGCAACGACATGGTAGTCCGTATTTGCAACCACATCACTGTCCATAATGCTGGCCTTAAAAATACAGGTCTTTTCATTTTCATCGTCACATTCATTGCTAGTGCCCTCTGAGTTATTTATGGTAACGGTCCCTCCCACCGCAAAATCTCCTTTTAATCCCCCACTGGCTGAAATATTTCCGTTGACATCTAAGCCCTCATCAGCGGGCAAAACATCAAAGCCAATGCCATTATTTTGGATGGCCAGGACATGATCTTCACCAATGGCAAAGGGTTCCGTGATGTTTAATGTTGAGCTTGCTTCAGCTGTATTTGATACTTGGATATTGTGTTTGACGGTTCGGCAGGTGTCTATACCTCCAATACTGGTCCCATCCTCTTTTGTGATCCCAGAGTACGTCATGACACCACTGGAATAAGCATTATTTTTGGCAACCAAATAACTCTCATCACCACAGCTATTCTCCCTGAGAAAGTCAGGGTGATACATGACCCCAAATAGTAAGGCACCGTTTGTAGTTCTAGAACTATCTGTTGGATAAGTTGCACCTGCTTCTGTGTTCCGTTTCTCGTCATTCCCTGCCCCCAACATCACCAAATTATACGCTAGTGGCAAAAATGAATTGGTTCGTCGGCCTCGATCAATATCACCCTCTTTATATCGG
>PBBE01000042.1 GCA_002716485.1 Actinomycetota bacterium | reverse complement strand
TTGTGGATTTTCATACGGAAGCAACCTCTGAAACTCAGGCAATGGGCTGGTTTTTGTCAAAAAAAGTAAGTGCTGTATTTGGCACTCATACTCATGTTCAAACGGCTGATGAACGCCTATTGGATCAGCATACTGCTTATATTTCTGATATTGGCATGGTTGGTTCTGCTAACTCCGTTATCGGAATGAGTAAAGAGGCTAGTGTGAAAAAATTTCTTGATCAAATGCCATGTCGGTACTCTCCTGCAACAGAGCCTCCTTTTATATTTAATGGCATTAAACTCTCTGTGGATGAAAACACAGGTAAAAGTGTGAGTATTGAACGACTTTCCTATTCCTACGATTCAATAGAAATGGTACGATAGTAATAATGGCCACTACAAACCAAAACACAGAAAAAAAAGAAAGTGCCGTCATTACGGTTGAAAATCTAGTTAAAAGTTATCGACGCCGATGTGTGGTTGATCACATCTCCTTAACAATGAAAAAAGGAGAAATTGTTGGGCTATTGGGCCCTAATGGTGCGGGAAAAACCACAACTTTTTACATGGTAACCGGACTGGTAAAGCCTGACTCTGGTCGTGTATTTCTGGATGATGTGGATATTACTCAGTTCCCAATGTATAAACGTTCCCGAATGGGATTGGGATACTTACCTCAAGAATCATCCATTTTCAAAAAATTAACTGTTGAAGAAAATATTCTTATTTTGTGGGAACTCAACAATACCATCCCTAAAAAAGACTATCAATCTAAATTAGACTCTTTATTAGAAGAAATGGGCATCTCACATTTAAAATATTCCAGAGGGGTTGAACTTTCAGGGGGTGAAAAAAGACGGGTTGAAATTGTTCGTGCACTTGCCACTAACCCATCCTTTATTTTGCTAGACGAACCTTTTGCGGGTATTGACCCTATTACGATTCAAGAAATTCAAGAGATTATTAAGTCTCTTCGTGACAAAGGACTTGGTATTGTGATTACGGATCATAATGTTCGTGAAACACTATCAATTACTGACCGGGCCTATTTAATTCATAAAGGGAAACTCATCATCTCAGGCTCTGCGGATGAAGTTGCCAATCATGAAGTAGCAAAAAAGTTTTATTTGGGAGATAATTTTACTTTATGAAGCTGGTTGATCGCTATATTATCAAAGAACTGATTTCTCCGTTTTTCTTTGGTATTATTGCTTTTTCCTTTATTATTTCAGGAAGCACGATTCTCTTTCAACTCATTGGTGAAGCGGTTAAATATAATATTCCTATCGTTGATTTAATTCGCCTTTTTTTTCTTAAACTTCCTTATATTATTGCCCTTTCATTTCCAATGTCGACCTTATTATCTACCATTCTTGTCTTTGGACGATTAGGAAACGACTTGGAATTATTGGCATTTCGAGCAGGTGGTGTTAGTGTTCTTAGATTAGTGGTCCCAATTATTGTTGTGGGCTTTTCAGTGAGTTGCTTAACGGTCTTATTTAATGAATCGATTGTTCCAAAAACAGCTCAATCTGCAGAGTACTTATTTCGAAGTTATCGTGACAAACAAAACCATACGATTAAAAAAAATGTCAACCTTACCGAGTTTGAACATAATCTACCCAAACGAATTATTAATGTCAGAGAGATTAACCAAGGCATCATGCGTAATATTACAGTTGCAGAATTTGACTCTGGTCAGTTGGCGCGAATTATTCGTGCTAAACGTGGTGAATGGCTCCCTGAAGGTGGATGGATATTTTTTGATGGGCTTATGCATCATTTTTCTATTTTAGATCCTAAAAAAATAACCCTTTTAAAGTTTAAAAAAGAACAAATTAATATCACATTAAGTCCTTTAGATTTAACCAAGCGACCTAAAAAAATTGAAGAAATGACCCGACAAGACCTTAAGGATAAAATAGATTTACAAAAGAAATTAGGCGAAGACCCCATTAAAGACATTATGGACTATCATTTAAAACTATCTGTTGCATTTGCATCGTTGATTTATTCAATTTTAGGGGCCTCCGTAGGCCTACGGCCCCATCGCAGTTCATCTGCGATTGGATTAGGCTTAAGCCTGATGATCATTCTTGTTTATATTGTTTTACTTGGTATTGGGACAGGATTAGGCTTATCCCATATTTTACCACCCATCATCGCCGCATGGTTTCCAAATATTATTGTAGGGATTGCAGGGGTTACTTTATTAACTTTTGTTAAGTAATTAAAATCTCGCTTAATATATTCTTTCATATAGGCCCAAGTGCCACGGCCGCCTTTTCCGACAAAATTTTGAGCTTAAATTAGGAGTAGACATGCCGCCTATTTTATTACATAATATGGTATTATGTTGCCCGGTTTGTTACTAGGGAGCTATTTATATTAAAGGAGTATTAAAATGGTTTTTTCTTTACCAAGTTTATGGTATATCGCCCCAGCATCTGCATTTCTTTCATTAGTTCTGGCCCTCATCTTTTTTTCTAAGTTAACTCAATGTTCTGAAGGAACTGAAAAAATGGCTGAAATTGCCGGCTATGTTAAAGAAGGTGCCATTGCTTATTTAAAACGACAATATAAAGCAGTGGGTATTGTGTTTGCAATTATATTTACAATTCTTTTTATCTTATCTCGCATGGGCCTACAAGGAGGACTTGTTCCATTCTTATTTTTAAGTGGTGGTTTATGGTCCGCTGTCAGTGGATACTTAGGAATGAAAACAGCAACCAATGCATCCGCTAGAACTGCAGCCGCTTGCCAAAGCTCCTTAAACGAAGGCCTTCAAGTGGCATTTCGAGGTGGGGCAATTATGGGATTAATGGTGGTTGGATTTGGGCTATTAGATATTAGCATCTGGTTTTTTGGTCTTAACTTTATTTATGATAATAACTTATTTAATATCGCAATGCCCATTCTTCGGGATCTTGACATATCGACTTGGAGTTCAGCTGTCGCTACTAACGATTTGTTTCATCGATTTAAATTGGTTGATATTAGTAATATTTTACTAACCTACGCGATGGGTGCTTCAGTGATGGCCTTATTTGCTCGTGTAGGTGGTGGAATTTTCACTAAAGCAGCTGATGTTGGCGCGGATTTGGTTGGAAAAGTTGAGCAAAATATCCCTGAAGATGATCCTCGAAATCCGGCTACAATCGCTGATAATGTAGGAGATAATGTGGGAGATGTGGCTGGAATGGGTGCAGACTTATTTGAGTCTTATTGTGGTTCAATCTTAGCCACTACTGCGTTAGGCGCCTCATTGGCCCTATCTTACCAAGAGCTTTCTCTTTATTATGTAATTGGTCCTATGGTGGTTGCTGGCTTTGGAATTTTATTTTCAATATTAGGAATCTTTCTGATTCGAACCAAAGAAGGCGCCACACAACAACAACTACTTCACTCTCTATTAATTGGCACCAGTGTTTCTTCCCTACTCATTATTGCCTGCGTTGGGTACTTGGCCTACATTGGTATATTAACACCTGGTTTATTTGTTTGTGTAACGATTGGATTGTTGGTTGGTATTCTTATTGGACAAGTCACTGAGCGATACACCTCTGATACTTTTAAACCCACTCAATTGATTGCGGAAACTGCCAAAGAAGGTCCTGCTACTGCAATTTTATCTGGTATCTCAACAGGAATGAAGTCTACTGCTTTTCCAGTGATTGCGATTGTGGTGGGGATTATGATTGCCTTTAAATATGCAGGTGGAATGCTGGATGTTTCATTTGGAATTTATGGCATCTCTTTTGCAGCAGTGGGAATGTTATCAACCCTTGGAATTCAGCTTGCAACTGATGCCTTTGGTCCCATTGCAGATAATGCCGGTGGAAATGCAGAAATGTCTGGCTTACCTAAACAAGTTAGAGAGCGTACTGATGCCTTAGATTCATTAGGAAACACCACGGCTGCAACAGGAAAAGGGTTTGCCATTGGATCTGCAGCGCTGACTGCGCTAGCATTAATGGCGGCTTACTTAGATTCAGTAAAAGTTTGGTTGGTTAAACTTTCCTCTGATGGATTACTAATGGTAAATGGCACGTATTTTAACGCCCAAAACTTTAGTGTCGATGTTAGTGGCATCACCGCGGTGCATGATCCTAAGACGCTCTCTACTGCTCAACTAGTAGATGTATTTAATGTGACCGTTATTAACCCTAACTTTTTATGCGGGATCTTTATTGGCGCTATGGTGGCCTTTTTATTTTGTTCTATGACTATCTCTGCTGTAGGCGCAGCCGCCGCGGAAATGGTGAATGAGGTCCGTCGACAGTTTAGAGAATTTAAAGGCATCTTAGATGGCAGCGAAAAGCCAGACTATGCCGAATGTGTCCGCATTTCGACCGATGGTGCATTACGATCCATGATTGTCCCCTCTTTCTTAGCCATCTTAACCCCCATCGCGGTTGGCCTCTTTTTAAGTATTCCTGGGGTTCTGGGACTACTCACTGGGGCATTGACTTGTGGGTTCTGCTTGGCCATTACCCTTAATAATGCGGGTGGCTCTTGGGATAATGCCAAAAAGTATATTGAGGCAGGGAACTTAGGTGGCAAAGGCTCAGATGCCCACAAGGCGGCGGTCATTGGTGATACTGTAGGTGATCCGTTTAAAGATACAGCAGGTCCGTCATTGAATATATTAATTAAGTTAATGACGATTGTATCGATTGTATTTGTGGGGGTTGTTATTCAGTTTGGATAGTAAGTTAAGCCAGCTTTTGCAGTCAGCTTAAGTTTATAATATATTAAAAACGCTCTTTTAAGTATACTTAGAAGAGCGTTTTTTCTTATTATCTATCTGGTAATTTTCCTGATAATTTTCTTGGGAGTTTACCCAGATTTGATTTTTTTTCAATAGAAATTTTGATGATTTCCAGTTGCACATGGGCATTTGGGTCAGTGACCTTTACTAAATTTTTTATTGTTGTCGGTAGAGAGTTAAACGAAAGTGAGCCCGCCTCTACTTCACTTAATATTGAGACATTAACCGTATAAACAAGAGAAGAAGATTGAGGTAACTGAGCTACTTTAACAGCAAAGCTTTTGACTAACCAAAGTCCATATAGCTCGCCTAGCTCTGATTTTTGCACTGTAGTCATTGGCAGGACTCTTAAAAAGTCTTTAATGATAGACTCTGTGATATCCAACCATATCCTTTTGTAGAGAAGTTGAATACCACCCCCTTTAATAGGACTTCGGGGTCTATTACCTAATTTACGGGGATCTATAAGTAATTTCTCTTTTCGACCGGCTATTATTACCTCATTAACCACCCTTGATCCTTCTATTAGAATTGGTTCAGATTGGATAGATTGGGGCAATAAATCTCCGGCTCTCACTACTTTTGATCTAGAATCTTTATCAAATTCAAAGTGACCTCTAATAAAGTCTAAATAAAGCATCCCCATATCTAAGGCTATAGTAGACACTTTATCTATGATATCTATGATATAGCGAGGGGGTTCTTTATAAAACTTATTTATATAACGCTTAAGTTTTTGTTTTTGGATCTTCTCTTTTTCATCAAGGAAAAGGCATGTTTTTATATCCTTAATATCCATTGAGCACAATAAATCAAATACTTGATTTTGATGCTCGGGCTTGAGTTTTATAAGAACATTTCTTAAATCTAGACGCCCCTCTTCCATTGAATCTTGTGTTGATCGTTGTGACTCCATTATTTTTCGAAATGAAATTAAAAACCCGTCCTTTAATAGAGTCCGGTAATTACTCACGCTTTGAAAGTCAGTCACATGGTCTTTAATTACTTTGGTCAGGGCCAAACTAGTGGGGTGATACATATTAAATATATTTAATAAGGCATTATAAACCTCTTTTTCCATGCCACTCATACAAGGATGAAAAATGGCTTCTTTTAATCGATTGGCGAAATTAATATCCATTTGATGATTCATGGATGTCACTTCAAGGAAACGTAATGTATTTAATGTTGCGTTACGAATGCTTACATGGCCATCTCGATGACGAATCGTATATGGATCACCACCGGTACGGGCTTCTTGCAATGCGCGTTGATTTCTCTGTGCTTTTTCAGTGATCACTGCTGTTGCCAAATCGCCATTATTAAAACTGGTCTTAGCTTTGAACGCGTCAATATCATCGCTAACCGAATCCATTACGTTTAACTGTAGACAACGGGTATCTTTAGAGTCCATACTCTCACGCCAAACTAGGTCTCCTGGAAATTGATCGACGTCTAATAAAAGAAATAATAATGCTTCACTATACCAGGGAATTCTGGGATGATGCTCATATAATAGATGCCGAGAGTTATGATCTAATTTTGAGGATAAATATGATAAATCCCAATCATTACGATCACTATTTGGATATAAAATACCTCTCGATGCCAATTCAATGCGGGCCTTAGTTTCCCTTAATTCATCAGAAAATAGCTGAAATCCTTGCTTTAGATCACAAGGGTCATCGTCAAATATCACTAAATACCGACCGGCTGACCTTTTATCTACAAGGGCCATATCTAATTGGTCTTGTGCCGCTTTCATGGCCTCACTTTTACAAATTAATTGTCTAGCCCGAAAATGACAAAAATTCTCACTTTCTGAACCTGATCCCCAATGAAAACATGTGGTGAATACATGAAAAGGGCAATTGATGTCGTTTAATATTGTATTCATCTGACTGTAAACGTATTCAGTCCACTGATTTTGGCCATTATTAACTTGATTAACACCTAAACAAATAATAACTTTATTATAACTGCAATTGCTTTTCTCATTAAAGCCTCTTTGTATTCTCTTAATTAAATTCTCAACATCCTCGGCAAAATATTTAAGTTCTCCACAATGAAATGGCACCATAATTAAGAATGATAAGTTATTGTACGTTTGGTCCCATTTACTAACTTTTCTAACAGAGGGTTCAAATTGAATAAATTCATTGCCTGTCGGACTTGGTACTAGTGCAATGTCTTTTGCATATTTAATATCATCAAGAGAATACCTCTGTATTTGGGTATCTTTCGAACTAGGATACCCTAGGCTAGTTTTATCCCGACTACTTCCTACTGAGGCGCTCGTACTTGATGTGACACTATCCTGATCTGTTGAATCAACAGCAATTAATTTGAATGCTAACATATGAACTCAAGTGTTACAAATAGATAAAGACACAAAGAATGACAAATATAAAAATGGCTGAGTACGAAATAGGAAGGGTACTTAATGCCACCCGACGCTCGAGTTGTGTGTGTTGCTCTGACATATGTGAGGCATCCATTTCCTTGAACTGCCATACTGGTCTTAAGAGAAGGCTTAAGCATTTGGCAGGAAGGCTTTGGACATGCTTGCTTAAATTAACCAAGCCTTTTCGGATGACCCATTGATCGGTTTGATGGTTAAGGCCATTTAGAACCCGATCCATGATCATATAAAAAAGTGTACTTCCCTTTCGATAGACCCAATCAAAGTCAATCGAAATTGTATCTTGACGCTTAAATAAGGGCAGACATAAAAAGAACACCAATACCGCAAACAACAATAACTGAAGCTGAGTGACCACATTAGAGAACTGATGAATATAAATATCACTAAATAGTATGGGCATTTTTTTCATCACCAAGTCTGAATGTGGTAATACTTGATATATTTGCTCTGGAAAACATCCAATATAAATACATAAAAAGGCCAGAATCCCCATTCCTAGCATCATGCTCTTTGGCGCCTCTTTGGGCCGAAGGCCTTGATCTTTATTAAAAAATACAAAGTAAGGGAACTTAAGCCCCGAGTGAAACAATACCCCTGCAGACGCGATCTCTAAAATCACCCAAGGCCAAAATAAATGTTGATACTTGGCTGCCATTAAAATCATCGTCTTGGTGGTAAATCCGCTGGTTAAGGGAAAGGATAAACTGGCAATGGCGCCAATACTCGCAAGAATCATACAAATGGGCATACTTCGATACAAGCCACCTAGTTGGGTTAACTTACTTTTACCGGTGCGATACAGGACCGCCCCTGCTGACATCCATAACAATGCTTTGTATATAATATGGGCAAAGGCATGGGCCACGGCACCTGCAATCGCCAAGGGGGTCCCGATCCCTGCGGCACAGACCATAAATCCAACTTGGTTGACAATACTATATGATAAAATACGACGCATATCATTTTCTAATAAGGCATATATCATTCCATAAATGGTCATCGCACAACCGAGCCCAATTAAAATATCCCAACCGGCAAAGCCCCGCAACAGGGTATAAACCGCTGTTTTAGACGTATACACACTTAATATCACACCACCCATTACTGTAGCCTCTGGATAGGCGTCAGGTAACCAACTCGAGACTGGAATAGCAGCAGCATTCACTAAAAAGCCTACTAAAATTAATCCACTGGCAAGGGTAGGATTTGAAAATGCATTAAACGCGATCTCGCCACTTTCTTGAATATGAAGAACAATGCCTGCCAATAATACTAAGCCGCCTGCCAAGTGCACCAAAATATACCGTTTTGCGGCTTGAATGGACGCCTTTTTCTTGCGCGCCAATATCAGAAATGTAGAAGTGATCGCCATTAGCTCCCAAAACACATATAAACTAATTAAATCCCCAGAAAATACCACACCTAATGCTGAGCCCATATAAAGTAAGCCACTTACATATTCCATAGATTTATCTTCATACCACGCATAAATAAAGGCCGCCACTGCACTTAATGTAAAAATATAGCCAAAAGATTTACTTAAATTATCGACACGTAATAAAGTAAGGTCTTGACTTAAAAAAGGGATGCTCATACTCATACTAGCATCGAGTTTTGAAATGGTATAAAAGGCCACTGCTGGTAATAAAATGGCCCATAATTTTTTAGCGGGCCCTTTAATAAACGGAATGAGTAAGGCCCCAATAATGAGAATAAATGCGGGCGGTATACTAGTTAAGATCGTCATCATAATAGCCTTCTTTCACCTTCAAAAATATCCCCAGTCCTTTGCTTACTATAATAGTAACTATACAACTTAAAAATCCAACAATGGCATAAAACCCATATATACCATCGATACTATTTTCACCAAAGTAACTTTTTCGATATATACTTAATTCTAATATCATGGTTAATATACAGGCACTCCATAAAAGAACCCATAACTTTTTCTGGGTCTCTGGCCGATCAAAAAATCCGGGTTCTTTTTTACTCATTACTTATCCTCCCACTGCCAACTGTGCCAATTTAAATAAGGTGTCATGATAGTAAAATAAAAGCAAACATCCACTCGCCGTTAGTAACGGCGGGATCAAGGCCGGTAATGGCGCTTCTTTTACCTCGTCTTTATACTGTGAGTCTTCGTCACTACAAAAGAATGCCCGATAAACAATGGGTAAAAAGTACGCCGCATTGAGTATTGAACTGACTAAATATACCACAACCACCCATACTTTATCGGCATCTAAGGCCCCCATGATCAAATACCATTTTGATATGAATCCCCCTGTGGGAGGCAGACCAATGACACTTAAGGAGCCAATAAAAAATGCCAACATGGTCCATGGCATTTGTTTGCCCAAGCCTACCATCTGACTAATATACTTTTTACCTGTGGCAACAAAAATGGCCCCGGCGCAAAAAAACAAGGTAATTTTTCCAAATGCATGCATCGCGATATGTAACATACTGGCTTGGACCCCTACAATGGAGGCCACACTACAGCCTAGAATAATATAGGCCAACTGCCCCACCGTTGAAAAGGCCAATCGCCGCTTTAAACTGTCTTGGGTTAAGGCAATTAATGAGGCTGTAATCAATGTAATACTGGCAATGATACAAGCAATGGTACTTAAATGACTGCCCGCTAATAAATCGATGCCAAAAATACCGGTTAATACCCGAAGGACAGAAAAGACACCGACCTTGACCACTGCCACTGCATGTAACAGGGCACTGACCGGTGTAGGAGCCACCATGGCGCCAGGTAACCAACTATGAAAGGGCATGAGTCCTGACTTGGCAAAGCCAAATAAAAATAAAAGCAATAGGCTAACCTGAAGCCCTGCAGAGATACCCCCTCCAAAAACACCCATCTCAGAAAATGTTAAGGTTCCAGTGAGCCCATATACTAAAATCATGGCAGGTAGTGCCAAGCCAATACTGGTGCCAAGTAGATAAGTTAAGTATTTTCGACTCCCCTCTCTGGCCTGGGCATCTTGGTGATGGGCCACTAACGGATAGGTCGATAAACTTAATAATTCGTAAAATAAATATAAGGTAAATAAGTTGGCTGAAAAGGCCACCCCTACCGTAGCTGAAATGGCAATGGCAAAACACGCAAAGTACCGGGTTTGGGCATGCTCTTTTAAGGGCCGCATATACCCAATGGAATAAAGAGAGGTCGGGATCCATAAACCCACCGCAATAAAGGCAAATAAAAGCCCAAAAGGATCGACCCAAAAGGCGATATCTACATTCGGAAATACGTTTAGTACACTGTGTCTTAATATCTGACCATTAAGTACGCCTGGTAATAATTGGAATAGGCCATATAGCATGATACCCCCTGCTATAAATGTCCAGGACTCCCTTAAATTTTCACGCCGTTCTCCGGTTAATAAAATTAAAAACGCAGCGGCGAGGGCGATTGATAGAATTAAAACTGGATGCCACATATACTCTTTCTCCCTAAAACGTCGCCGATATTAATGGCTGTATTACTAAACTGATAATATCACTGGTATAAATTCCGATGCCAATTAATGCGCCTGCAACCACTAACATGGGAAGTACCATGCTTAATGGGGCTTCTTTAACTGCCACATCTTGATGTTCATGTGGATCTGGGGTTTCAGAGCCTAAGGACCCAAAAAACCCAATCTCAATAATACGAAAGAAGATAATGGCATTGACCAAGCTGGAAAATAATAATGCCAACATAAAGTGCCACTGCCCCGCTTCAATTGCGCCTGAAATTAAGTACCATTTACTGAAAAAGCCACAGGTCGGGGGCACCCCAATCATACTCAGCATCCCCACTACAAACCCTAGCATTGTTAAGGGCATTTTCCGAAAAATGCCTTTCATTGTATCTAGACTTGTATGTCCATGCTTATAAATAATACATCCAACCGCCATAAATAAACACGCTGTCATGGCCGCATCTGCAATGATATGATAAGTTGCCCCTGTCATTCCCGCTGGGTTGCCTAACCAAGCACCACCCACCATATATCCAATTTCGGCAACGACCAAATAGGTCATGCACTTCTTTAAGTCCCGTTGAGATAAGGCCATCATGGATCCCACTAAAATGGCGACACTGGCCATGGCCACAACCACCAAGTGCCAACTTAAATGATTAAACACATATTCTGTAGAAAACACACTGGTCATTACCCGAATCATGACATATACCGAGACTTTGGTCATTAACGGCGCAATTAAACAAGTACTGGCTGTTGGGGCATAGGTATACGCATTAGATAGCCAACCATGGACAGGGAAAAATGCCATCTTGACCCACATTCCTAAAATGATTAACACAAAGCCGACCAATACGGCTTGTGACATATGAAGGGATACTAATATTTGAGATAAATTAGTCATATTTAATGTCCCTGTCTTAATAAATAAATATCCCACTCCCAATAAATAAAAACAGGCGCCAATCGAGCCCATCATGACATAGTTAAAGGTGGCCATTAAAGACCGGCCTTTTGCAAAGGCAATCAAGGCATAACTTGTCAGGGCAGCAATTTCTAGTAATACATATAAATTAAAGGCGTCCCCCGTAATACTAATCCCTAATAAGCCCGTAACTAATAAAACAAATAAAGTATAGTAATTGGCTAACTTATCAGGAAGCTCTTTTTCCACACTCCGCTTTGCATACAAGGCCACTAATGTGGCAACCACTGAAATGGTTACTAACAGTAAGCTATTTAAGTGATCGATGACATATTCAATGCCAAATGGGGCGGGCCAGTTTCCTAAAAAGTACTGTTGAGGGCCATTTGAAAGGACCATTTGAAAGACTTGAATACTGGCAATCGATGAAATCAACAATGATATCACCGCAATGGGATGACTGAACTTGGGCCGAAACCACCCTATTAAGGTAATGAAGATACTGGCTATTAAAGGGGCAATAATCATTAATACAGGCGCTTGTGTACTCATTTTGATAACTTCTCCAATATTTTATCTTCATGATAGGACCGGTTTTGCTGATATACTTTTTGAGCCAATGTTAAGGCGACGCCTAAGGTTGCCACCCCCACTACAATGGCCGTCAACATTAAGATTTGGGTCAACGGATTTGCATAATGGGCGGCGACTACCGCATGATGGGCCCCATCATGGGCATGTTCAAGAATGGGTAAAGTACTGCCTTTTTTGGCCCCCATTGAAATATAAAATAAGATGATCCCTGTTTGAAAAATGGCCATTCCAATACACTTTTTAATTAGATTTTGCTTGGCTAACATCGCCCATAAGCCAATCATCATAATGACCACTACAATAATATAATTATAACTTGCAATTAACTCTTGTAACATGACTTATAACCCCTTATCGAATCGGCCGTTCGAGGCCAAGCTTGTATAAATACCTACCATTGCACACATCACTGTAAAGGCGACCCCAATTTCAACAATTAACATGGCATGGGAGCGGGCCATTACTGAATCTGTGGCAGGAAGAATTTGAGATAAGACTGAGTAATCTAAAAAATTACTTCCTAGCATCATACAAATCACACCTACGCCTGAGAAAATTAGAACCCCAATGGCAGATAATAAAATAATCCATTTTTCAGTCATCTTTTTAAATAAGGTCGGCAAATTATATGACA
This sequence comes from Actinomycetota bacterium, assembly GCA_002716485.1. Taxonomy (GTDB): domain Bacteria; phylum Margulisbacteria; class Marinamargulisbacteria. The sequence continues at coordinate 12,354 of PBBE01000042.1, read as the reverse complement.
TTGAGTATAAGATTAGACTGGCCCCTAAAATAACCCCACCTTGGAAGCCGCCGCCAGGACTATGATGCCCATGGGCAACCACATATAATGCAAAAATCTGCATAAAGGGAACCATCATCCGACTCGCTTGGCGAATAATAAGGCTTTCTGAAGGATCGTAGGGTGGCAATGCATCTGTATCACTGTCTGAATCATCTTGTTTACGACGGCGTCGTATAATGCCATAAATCCCAATAAGGGCCACAAATACAACCGCCGTTTCAAACATCGTATCAAAGCTTCGGTAATCGGCTAGAACACTGGTCACCACATTGGGCACTGCTGTGTCTGACATGGAATGAGTTAAGTAATAGGCAGCCACATGGTCATTAACCGGGGAATATGGATCTCCCCACTCAGGAAAATCGTTAACTGCAGTTAATAAAAAGGCCCCTGTAATAACGACAACGAGCATCATTAATAACTTGAAACTCATATCCTGAGGGCGCGGCTTGATCATTCGACCGGTATTATATATGGTGGCAATCATAAAAACAGTACTTACACCCGCACCTACTGCCGCTTCAGTAAAGGCCACATCCACTGCTCCCATTCCTGCCCAAATTAAACACATTAAAAAACTATAGGCGCCAAATACAATGGATGCCCCCATTAAATCTTTGACCCGCAAACTGATCAGGGCAAATATCACCACTAAAGTAAGTAAAATTAGATCAAACTGCCATATCATTTCGCTTTATCCTTATGCCAATGGGTGACCCCGGTCTCATATCCAGCGTCCATAATGGCATGGGTGGCCGTTGGACTTCCAATGCCAATAAAGTTGGCGATAAATAATAGCTTTAGGACCAATAAGACAGTCCCTAGGCCGTCATGGGAATGAGAAATGGCATAACACATGCATGCCGCTAAAATTAAAAAGCTGGATAAAGTATCCCCTTTTCCTGCCGCATGAGTACGGGTATAAAAATCAGGAAATCGCAATAAACCAATTGCGGTTCCTAGAAAAAAGAAGCTCCCTGCAAAAAGAAATAAAACCGCAATCCAATCTAAAATACTCATACCTGCATCTCATCTCCTTTCCATTTTTGTGGGGGATGTAAGTCTTTTCGATGTTGAAAATATCGGGCCGCGGCAATAGAGGCAATGTAATTAAGAAGGCCATACCCAATGGCAATATCTACAAACATATCAAGTCGTTGAAAAATAACACCGATAATTAATAGAAGCATAATGGATTTGGTGCCAATGACATTAACCCCTAACAAGCGATCGATCACCGTAGGTCCCAGTGCAACCCTGATAATTACCAATCCCATAATGGCCAATAAAATAATCCCAAACCATTCAAAGTAATTAATGATCGTCATGATTCAAAAATCCGTTTAATCTTTTTTTCCATGATGCCAGGCATGCCCTCTGCGGCCTGCCTACTAATCGAATGAACTAAAAACTCTGAGTCTGTAATTCGCACTGTTACCGTTCCCGGTGTTAAGGTAATTGAATTGGCTAAAATAAACTGAGCGACCTCTGACTTTAAGTTACTTTTAAAACGAATCATAACGGGATCTATCTCTTGAGTCACATTGGGATGAAAGGCCAGATATGTCACATGCAAATTTGCCATGACCACTTCATAAAGCAACCAAATAACATATTGAAAAAACTGACCGGCTTGTATCAATCGCTGAATGGCGCTTTTACTGAGATCTTTAAATAAAATATCCCCACTCCAAGCGGCAATCATCGCTGAAGAAATAATGCCTAATGTAAGATGAAAACTATCAAAAAATCCGGACAAGACTATCCAAGGAATCATTAACATCAAAAAAGAATAAATATAACTCATAAGGCCTCGTTAGGTGAGTGTTTGATCTGATTTTCAATTGATATGATAAAAGGCCTTAAGAGTCTCGTCAAGCAAAATTGTTTTTATTTAGCTTATTGCACTTATCTTAACTGACTTGGTGTAATAGCGCTTTGTATCCACCTTCAATTTACTTAAATAAGGGCAATGGTAAAGAAGGTATTACCACTTATCAAAACACGGCTCTTGGGACAGAGTTTTCCAAATATTATCTGGAATAATCCGCCTATTGAAACACCTTCAATACTTGCTAGGCCGTCGCCATACAGGGCAGCTCTTTAAAGACGACTTGGTACTCGTCAATGAGTTGGTCTAGCTCCTCTTTTAATTGATTCAAATCTTCTTTCATTTGATGTCGATATTCGGCTGTTTCTTGGATCAATTTTGGGATGAGGTCTTTATAATATGTGGCCCCTGCCAGCAAATTATCTCTAAATGCAATAAATCGGTTTCGTTGGATCTTCGTTGGGACCGGTAAGGCGGCCGTCATTTCTTTTCGAAAATGATCAATATACATTTTAAACTCATTAATAAGCATATTGGCTCGATAAGTTTGATTTAGGACATTAACCCGCCCATAAATATGTCCGACCATTTCTGACAAACTACATAGTTTAGAAAAGTAGGCCATGTTAGGACCTGAACATACCGCTGTTTTTAATGATCGTTTATTATTTACTTTGAACTGGATCAGCGATGATGCGGCTAAATCTTCACATAAACAGACCTTATCCACTACTTTTTGGATGGCTGTTTTTAAATGACCCACTGAAAGGCCTTGGCTGTTAAGTTCTTTGATTTTTTTATTTTGATATAAACGAGAGGCGGTACAAATGGGCTTCTCAGTAAACTCCGTATTATTCACTAAATGGCCCTTAGGACAGGCGCTTCCTGGTTTGCCAATCTCAATTCGTTCTTGCTTTTGCGCCTCACTGGCCGTTCCTCGCAATGTATTAAAAGGAACCCCTAATGGCGATACCCCTGATAAATAGAGATCTTTTTTCGTGGCAGTGGTCAGTTTAGCTCTGGTCTCATCATCTAAGATTGTTACTTCAGGAACCAATAGAAAGGGAGTGGCCCACCCGGTTCGCTGCAATTCATAATGTGTTAATAAAAACTGCTGTTCATTGGCAGTTCCAATTCCACCTTGAACCGTAATTAAATTAGGGAGCTCTTCTTTAGTGGGAACTGGATATGCTTTACTACTGAGCACTTTACTGTAGATCTCATAAAGCCCGTCTACTAATGTATCACGCTGTTGCTTAAATTCATCTAAAATTGGCCCCATTAGGACGCCTTCTGTGGCAAAGGCATGCCCCCCACAATTCAGTCCTGACTCAACCCGATACTCTGAAATCCAAATTCCTTTTTTGGCCAGAAACTTACCTTGGGTCCAAGAGGAGCGATAATCTGATACTTTAAGTATAATTTTCTTTTTTATATACCCATTTTCATCAGGGTAAAAGTCAGAAAGCCCTTCTAATTGAGCAAATAAGCGCCGGTTAAAGCCTGCTGAAAAGACCACCCCTGATTCAAGGGTGCTGTTGGCAAAACCACGTAACGCCGATACCGCATCAGAGTATTTGTCATCCAATAAATTGCCTTGTCGATCATAATTGCTTCGATCTAATTTGGTCATAATATTCACATCAATATTACCTGGCACTACCTGAGCTTTAAGTGCTGTTTGCATTTGTGCTTTTTTCTCGGCATCGTCACAGCTGTTCATCTCGATATATTCCTGCTTGAGTGGCGAGGCGTCTGGTAATAACTCAAAATAGGTATTAAGTGTTTCAGAAGACTCAAAACTTGCTGATTTTAATTCGTTCATTTGTTCAGTCACTAACTCTTGAACTAAATTTAAATAGGCTGTAATTCGTCGTGCTCGATAGTCTTCATCCCACTTTTTAATTTCAGTAAAAGGACGATTATTTTCTTCTGAATGGACTTTTCGCATCTCTTCACAAAGTTCATCATCCCCAATAGAAATCACAGATGAGATCCCAAACTTGGCAATCCGTATTGGCGTATCAATAGTAAACGCGGTCCCCATAACTGGAATATGAAAGCTATGTGGGCCTACTAGGTGCTTATATTTTATTTTATTTTCTTTTGATTTAATCACGTTAATTACCCCTTACCAAGCATTTGGCTGCTCGTGTCTTAATTTTAATATACAATATCGCATTTGTATATTGTTTAATTTACTGACCATTACAATTTTATTTTTTTATCCTTGTCCTATATATACTTAACGTATTATACCAATCTTATATTTCATTCATTTTTTCTACGCTCATTACCCCCCTACTTAAACTTCTACCTAAATAACGTACTGCTTTATTTCTTTTTAATACCCCTCTGATTTAAAATTAAAGATAAGCTTAAATTCACTTAATACTAGCTGTCTACACTTAAATCATTATTAATATGTATTTAATTTTAATACTCAATGAATTAAATACGCTCATCATATTTACAACTACTGGAGACTACCGATGCAATTAGGGTCTCGCCTATTTTCACCGAATTTATCACAATATAGCGCCGCCTCAACAGCCACATATACCCGTGAGCAGCTCACCCATGTCATTAAACAAAATAAAGCGTATCAGCAAAAACAAACGAAACAACGAGAGTTAACGATTAAAGCGGATGAACTGGCGCTTGAAGAAACGCCTCTTTTTACTGCAATCCGACATCCCTATTCAGGTAAGTCAGTTGCCGCCTGTTTAGCTGAAGGACATGATATTAATCATCGAAACCGATTGGGTCAGACCCCCCTACATATTGCCTGTGAATTGGCCAAAGGTTTTTATCTGAATGATCCGCCTGCTTTTCCCAGCCCAACTGACGCATGCCCTCGTAGTAAAAATATTCTTGAATTACTCGATCATGGTGCCGATGTTAATGCCCAATGTAAAAATGGAATCACCGCCCTGCATATTGCGGCACAATATCGTCGCCCTGACTTGGCCAAGGCCTTGCTGGACAAGGGGGCCGACCCTTCACTTGAAACGAACAGGCATCAAAGCCCCCTTTATTTGGCTTGTTGTGACGGAGAAACTGAAGCAGAACAAGGCATCCTAAGGCGCGATACTGATTACCCTGAGTACACAAGATTAAGATGGGTGGATACCGAAGTGACCCAAGTACTTCTGAGCCATGATGAAACCATTACTGCTGATCGCTTGATTACCCCTGAAATCTACAAGCGGTTTTTATTTAGTGGTCATATTAACTATTTTACTGGACAACGGACTCTTTCCCCTAATTTTATCCGATTATGGCAAGCCATTACCCAATCAGGCCATGACGTCTTACTTGCCTTAAGGGATGATCAAGAGCATATTACTGTCCAAAAATTTAAAGAAGCCACCCAATCCTACACGGCATTTGAATGGGCCATTTTTCATAATGATCAACCCATAATCAACGCATTGTTACAATCTGATACTTTACGTGACCTTGAGACACGTCAGGCGTTTTTTGATCGTCATCGGCAATTATGTAAGCGCCGAGAAACCTCTGCTATTCTTCAGCAAGTTTACCCTGTTGCCAATGACCTCTCCTTACTGAAGACGGATACAAGTGAAGAAAAATTCAAAAAAGTGGTATCCGCTATTGCTAGGATCCGCAACATAAACTTTGTCGATACTGGTATTCAACTTGAATTTCAGCCTACCCTTATTTTTCCTCATAGCCCGCCGCCGTTTCTTTCTGAAGCTGCCATTGATGAGATTGCGACGTTATTCCACCTAGGCACACAAAAATGGTCTGAAGGGTTGGCTACCGAGTTACATGAACGTGGTCTATATTCGTCTTTATTTTCTAAAGAAAGCCGAACAACGCTTCAATCTCGGGCACTATTTTTAGGCGTGCATGGACCTAGCTTAACAACCAAAGATGAGGTATATGTTGCAAGGGATGTATGGGGACATGCCTTCACATTTCTTGTGCCAGAAGACCAATATGGGTTTGGGCCGCTTTCTAAATAGTCGTCAGATTGCTTACTAAACACGCCTGAGAAAGTGGGGCTTACTCAGCCCCCCCCCCTCTTTAATTGGATAAAACACACCTATATTGATTAACCTACACCCCCCTTAGTCGCAATGAGTGCCCTTACTTTTTTCTTGATCTTTACGCTTGAATCCGTTAGGATGTGGGCATAATGAGTAGCAAACAATGCACACTAATTGAACGATGCTTATCTAATACGCCCATCACTCAATCTGATGCCGAGCAAGTATTAAACGACCCTAAGTTAAGTATCCTTGCCTTATGTGATGCGGCCTTTCAGCTGCGTCATCAAGTTTGGGGCCGTGATGTTCAAATCCATACCATTAATAATGTTAAAAATGGATTTTGTCCTGAAGATTGTAACTATTGTGCCCAATCAAAGCTATCGGATGCGCCCATTGAAAACTACCCTAGCAAAGCCAATGATGAAATTGTTGCCGAAGCCAAACGCGCCTATGAATCAGGTTCGTTTCGATATTGCATGGTCTTATCGGGCCGTGCCCCTAGTAAGACTCGATTAAATGCCTTATGTGCAAGTATTAAGGCCATTAAAGACGCTTACCCGATGGAGTTATGTTTATCGGCTGGCCTAGTGGACCGAGATGGAGCTAAGCAACTTAAAGACGCCGGTTTAGATCGGCTTAACCATAACTTAAATACGTCTGAGTCTTATTATAATCAAATTTGTTCCACTCACAGCTATCAGGATCGATTGGATACACTACTTTCTGCCCAATCTGCAGGGCTTGAGCTTTGCTCTGGCTTGATTGTGGGCATGGGCGAATCTCAATCCGATGTGATTGAGGTCTTAGCTAAACTTCGGGACCTTAAGGTTCCCTCGATTCCAATTAACTTTTATACGCCTATTGGCGGAACCCCCCTTAATACGAAGCGTGGCAATATTAAAATGAGCCCAGAGTTTTGCTTGCGGGTTCTTTGTTTGGCCCGCTTTATGAACCCAACTGCTGAGATCCGGATTGCAGCTGGCAGAGAGTATCACCTAGGGCATATGCAAGCACTGGCCTTATTCCCCGCCAATTCTTTGTTTTTAGATGGCTACCTTAACACGCCTGGTACCCAACTCAAGGAAACCATGTCCATTATTAAAGATGCTGGTTTTGATATTAAATCAGACCAATCTATTGATGATATGATCGCTAAACTAGGGGATAGCGATGAAGTGGCGCCTTCTAAATTAAAAAGTGAGTCTAACCTTAGACCTACACTGGCCTAAGGCAACTCAATTTTGACTACTTTTACGTTCTAGGCAACGCCTGAAAGACCCTTGGTTCTGGCATAATTTTCAGCCACTTGGTCCCAATTAACCACATTCCAAAAGGCAGTAATATAATCGGGTCGTCGATTTTGATAATTTAAGTAATAAGCATGTTCCCATACATCTAACCCTAAAATGGGGGCTCCGGCACAATCAACCACGCCTTTCATTAATGGGCTATCTTGATTTGGGGTTGAGCAGACACAAAGTTGACCACTTTCTTTGACACATAACCAGGCCCAGCCACTTCCAAATCGTGTGGCGGCTGCATTGGCAAACTCTGTTTTAAATGCATCAAGGCTACCAAATGCTTGGTTAATATCTTCTAATAATGTGCCACTAGGTGTCCCCGTCCCATTAGGGGTTAAGATCTCCCAAAATAAGGAATGGTTGGCATGACCGCCACCGTTATTTCGTACCGCTGCACGCTTGTCTTCAGGAACTTGATCCAAATTTTGGATAAGCTGCTCAATGGGCTGATCTCCTAAAGAGGTTCCTTCAATCGCCGCATTTAATTTACTGATATAGGCTTGGTGATGCTTGCCATGATGGATTTGCATGGTCGCTTCATCGATATGAGGGGCCAAGGCACTCGCCTCATACTTTAATTCAGGTAACTGATAACTCATTTATTTTCCTCCTTTTTTGTTGTCCCCCCCTTTTTTTTATACGTTACTTATGCAGGAACGCCTTCACTTTCTTGAAAAAATGACTCCACACCTTCTCGGTTGGCCACCATACTCTTTTCACCTTGGTTCCAATTTGCAGGACAAACTTCGCCATTAGTTTCATGGAATTGTAAGGCATCGACCATTCTTAAGGCTTCATCTACATTTCGGCCCAATGGCAAATCATTTACTACTTGGTGTCGAACCACACCGTCACGATCAATCAGGAAAAGGCCTCGATAAGACGCGCCTAAGTCTTCTGCTAAAATTCCATAGTCTTTAGAAATGGTTTTTTGAAAGTCACTAACCAATGGATACTGGACCCCTTGGATGCCGCCTTTGGTTTTAGGTGTTTGTAGCCATGCTACATGAGAAAACCACGAATCTACTGAACATCCAACAACCTTAACACCTTTTGCTTCAAATTCTGCTCTTTTTTCTTCAAACGCATGAAGCTCTGTGGGACATACAAAGGTAAAATCTAATGGATAGAAAAATAAGACAACATACTGTCCTTGAAGCTCAGATAATGTAAAATTATCTTGAACTTCCCCGCCATTAATGACGGCCTTTGCTGTAAAATCAGGGGCTTTTTTTCCTACTAAACTCATTTTATTCCTCCTCAAAATTGCTTACTAAATAAACAAAATCATTTTATTTAATGGCCTATTGTAGCATAATGATTCAATTCAGGCAATTTTTGCTCTGTTTGGTGATACCCACCTCGTTAAGTAAAGAGCTGTGATAGAATTTGTTTACTTTTATCTTTTAAGTAGCCTGGCACCACATCAGGGTGTTCATGAGCGGTATTTTTGAGCCAATTAAAGACGCCTTTTGACTCTTTTCTCTTGCCGGCTTCCAAATAGACCAATCCTAATGTTACCAAATGCTCCCAAATCATAAACTGGCTTGATAAATTAAAAAACTTTCGGGTCATTTTAATAAATTGGGTATGTTGACGCTTTTTGCCATAAATTAAACTTAATTGATAATAGACCCCTGATAGGAAAGGGGCCACTTTTAGGGCTTTTTTAAGACAATGCTCTGCTTTATCTAACTCATTCATATCTTGATATACTTGTCCTAATAGATGATAGGCAGAAATGGCCATGGGCCCGTAACGCTTAATCGCGGTTTGGGCATATTGAATGGCCTCTCGCGTAAATGAGCGACGATAACACTCCATCGATAAATTGATGAGAATACCATAACAATGTTGTTCGGTCTTAGATAGCTTATCTAAATGTAATGACATTTCAGATAAGAAGAGTTTACTCTCTTTCGGGATAAGCTGGATTTGTTGCATCACTTGCTCCATATGAGCACTGGCATCGTCTTGAAACTGCTGCTTAAAGACCCCTTGGATCTTTTCAGTATCAATGCCCCTGTATAACATCATTAACTGGCTACTGCCCTGCTCATATTCAGTGAGGCAATATTGCCAATGGTTCTGCTGGGCGATGTACTGAATATAAGGAAAACAAACACTAAAGAAAAGAGAAACACCAAACTGTTTTAAATATCGGTCTTGATCAAAATTAGCAGTGGGTTTGGTATACCCAAAATCATAAATTAAGACTTGGGCTTTTTCTGTCATTTCACCTAAAAGACGTCGAAGTGCTTGACCAAATGAATATGCAAAATTGAATCGAATTCGACCTGATGGCGCTAAAAATTGGACAAATTTCTGTAACTCTTCTCGTTCATCATCACTCATCTCTATGTCATTGATCGGAACACGCTTCCAGGACTCTTCAATACGATGTCCTAATGATGTTAGTCAGGCTGTGGTTTTAAAAAGTGCCTCTGACTTTACTTTCTGTATAATGTGGTCTGCGGTTAAAATTTCAGGTGGAAACACACTGGTATCCACGATCTTTTCATTTGATTTTAGGCTGCTTTGTACTTGGTATTCATAAATCTCACCATTTTTGACTTCGATATGACGAGCAGGAAAGCTATCGGCCAGGTAACTCATAATCACGACTGATGGACTCTGGTTAGGAGAACATTGAAATGAGGCCATATCAAGGGCCTCTATCTGGACTGTTTTTTTATATGACTTAAATAACTGTGTACTGTGCATGGCTTGAACAAGTTCTTCAGTATAATCCGTGACATGCCATGTTAATTGATCTTTAATTTGTGGAAGTTGCTCTTGAATTACATCTAAGAGTTGCTTCGATAACAATCCGATCCCTGCACCCATCTCATAAATATGCGTTTTGGGTTGACCTGTATTATTATCAAATATAGGTTTCATTAAATTTGCCAATTGAATCGGGTTAATAGCGCCAGAGGTAATGGGGATATTTTGACTAAAAAAATAACTGACCCCTTCTTGCCATTTCAAATTAGCCACTTTTGATTTAATCGATTCAGATCGCGTTACATAATTTTGGAGAACGAGGTGTTTAGGGCTCATATGTTAATCCTACCATAAGGCCACTTTCTTCCCCTATAATTGATTCTTGAATTGAGCCTAGCCAGGTGTTTTTCTGCTGACCCATTTGATATTGGTTTTGAACGCCACTACTTATCACATACTGATAATACAGTCTTGCCGTTGCCAGCCAATGATGCGTGAGGGGCCAATGAACTTGTTCGGTCCAATAAAAGCCACTGCCATACTGGGTACTCTCGGTTAATTTGTCACGCAGGCGATGATGATCCCGATCTTGAGTCATGGCAAATGGCAACAATAGATTTAATTGGGTGATTAATTGAGCTCTGAATAAGTGAAGATGATGATCAAAAAAAATGGATGGTTGATATTGATTCAGCTCGTAACTGAGTGTATTGCCTTCTAAAGCCACTTGATGATTACTTCGGTAGTCAATTTCTACGCTATCATAGACTTCCCAATTATAATGTTGGAATCGAAGACTGGCGCCTACATAAAGGGCTTGTAAAGTCGACTGAAAGAGCGCCTGTTTTACAGAAATACTCAAGGCTTGATGATTGATATTACTTTGACTTTCTGAATAAATATCTAACTTGTTATTATCGCTTAACCAGTCAAAGTCTTTCATTAATAGGGATGCTTGATTTCGCTGATTTTGAGCAAAAGAGACCTGAATTTGGGTATCATTAATATCATAACGAAGATTACATTTAATGCCTTGGTAGTCATTTGAAAATACCAGTCTACTTAATGGGTTCGGATACAATGTACTGGTATATAGTGTTGAATACTTGCCACCAATCTCATATTGACTAGCCCCAGAGCGGCGTATTGGCATTACGCTGACATGAAATGGGCCTATATGACGGGGCTTCTCACTCAACATCAGTGGCAGCTGTAGGAAGTCTTGCCTGGGCTTGGCTTCCATTCGAATCTCTTCTAATATGGAAGGGCTTACGCTCATCGGAGACGCCAATAATACACTTGATACCATGCTGATGAATACAGCTTGGTAGATCATTTTGTTGAATACCCCTTTAATCATTGACTTATCTTAGCGTTTGATCGGCTGATTATAGTCAAACATAGCGTCAATGCAAGATCGGGCCTTCTTTTGGATGCGCTGATCGATATTAATATTAATGGCAGACTCAGGCTCTTTTAAGGTCTGTAAAATACCGTCTAAAGTATTGGACTTCATATACTTACACATACTACAAGAGCCAATAAACTGTTTATTGGGAACTTCTGTTTGTAAACGGGATGTTAGGCCACATTCGGTGAGTAGAAAATACTGATCCGCCTCATGCTCTTTCACATAGTTCATCATCTGAGAGGTACTGCCTACATAATCTGACAAGGCCACTACGCTTTCTGAGCACTCTGGGTGACTGACTATGGCAGCCTTGGGATGTTTTTGGCGAATATATGCCACTAATTCTGGGTCGTAATCTTCATGAACGTAGCAGGTCCCATCCCAATATTTCACCTCTTTTTTGACGCCCTTTTCTGCTAATTCATTGACCAAATTTTGACCCATTAATCGGTCTGGTAAAAAATAGATCTTATCATTGTCGATCTGGGAGACAATTTGAGTGACATTTGATGAGGTCACACAAACATCACACTCTGCTTTTACCTCTGCCGTTGTATTTATATAACAAACAAAGGTATGATCCGGATATTCTGATCGCAATTGTTTTACTTGGGACTGGGTAATAGAGTCCGCCAAACTACAGCCATTTTTTTGGCTAGGTATAAGGACCTGTTTTTCGGGGTTTAGTAGTTTGGCTGTTTCGCCCATAAACTTAACGGCTGCAAAAACAATGGTCTTTTCAGTGGCCTGTTTGGCCTTCAAGCTCAGTTCATAAGAGTCACCCACTGCATCGGCCACCGTGACTAAGATCTCCGGACTTACATAAGAATGGGCCAGTATAATGGCGTCTTGTCTTTCTTTTAGCTCCAAAATTTCATTAATTAATGGGACCATTTTTTCACAGGTCTCTAAGGAATATAAGCAGGTACTACCGCCCAAGCTCACATGGGATAATCGATCGAATAATGCTGTTGCGCTCCACTTATTCGCCATGACTGACTCCAATAGCATCTACTGGACATT
>PBBE01000041.1 GCA_002716485.1 Actinomycetota bacterium | reverse complement strand
TTGTAATCAAAAAAATCAACGTGCTATTTATGGCATGTAAGATCACATTTAAAATCAAATGGGCATTAAACTGATCCTTAAATATCGCCCAATCTAACATATGCGTTAACCACGTGAGTGGCATCCAATAAATATAGGGCAAAAAGAGGGTCTTTAATGACGCCAACGTCGGCTCCGAAATGACCGGGTTATAGTATACATAGGCCATGTTATCTAAAGAGATAATGCCCTGAATTTGGAGCTTTTGATAAATCCCTACAACTGATAAAATGATCAGCCCAATGGCCCAGCTAAGTGGCGACTTAATAAATTTAATGACTATTGATACCATCGAATGACACTCCTTTAATGACCGCCCCTAGTTATAGTATACTCTATGAAGATATGATTCCCCTACAATCATGTCCCTATTCAAGCCGACTTATTATCAAAAGGACCGCACATTGATCCACTGGACCCACTTAATTAGCCGTATCACCCGAATCATCACCCATTGGCAACGGCCGTCATGGCTCATCAAGTTCATGATTCGTGCTTATATTCGGTACTTTAATATCTCGATTGACGGACTTACCCAGCCACTTAGTCACTATCACTCGCTCAATGCTTTTTTTACCCGTCACCTTCAACCTCAGTATCGTCCAATTTCTAAAAAAGAAAGTATTATTGCCTCGCCTGTTGATGGCGTAATCCAGTCCATTGGCCAACTCCAAGACGGTCAACTTCTCCAAGCCAAAGGCCACTACTATGAGCTGTCTGCGCTCATACCCGGCATTGACCTGACCCGCTTTAGTGATGGGGCCTATATAACATGCTATTTGTCACCCGCAGATTGCCACCATATCTTTTCTCCCATGACGGGCACTATTACCCAGCTCACCCATATCCCCGGTCATCTTTACCCCGTACGCCCCCCTTACACCACCCACATGACGGGCCTATTCAGTCGCAATGAACGGGTCATTAGCACCCTTTCTACGCCCCAAGGTACCTGCCATATCGTTAAAGTCGGCGCTTTAAATGTAGGCACTATTTCAGTGACTTATATGGACAATATCCCTCATAACCATCAGAAAATTACTCAGCACCGCCTCCCGACGCCGGCTCCCATCCAAAAAGGCCAGCACTTAGGGACCTTTCATATGGGCTCAACTGTGATCTTAATCTTTGAATCTCAACTTGCCCAACTACACCCTCTCAAACTTGCTGAGCCGCTGCAATATGGCCAAGCCATTGGGCAACTCACCTCCTCATAGGGCTTTTTTTTATCCCCCCTATGGATTTGGTTTACAAGTCTTGAGTTCTGAATTATGCTATTAATAATCCATTAAAGATGTTGTTTTTTTAGAAAAGGAGGCTGATCATGTCTGATGTCTTTTCTCGCCAATCCCGCCCTCTTCGAGTGGCCATTGTAGGTGCTGGTCCCAGCGGCTTTTATGCCACTGATGCCCTTTTTAAGTTAGGCCAAGAGATTCATGTGAGTGTCTTTGACCGTTTGGCCACGCCCTATGGCCTTCTTCGGCATGGGGTCGCACCTGACCATCAAAAAATTAAATCCTTAGCTGCCTATTACGAAAAAATCGCCCTTAAGCACCCTGATCAATTCCGCTTTTATGGCAATATTAGCATCGGTGAGCAAGTCCAAATCCAAGACTTACAACGCTACTTTGACGCTATTATCTTAACCTATGGCTGTGAATCGGACCGGTCACTTTCTATTAAAGGCGCCCAATTAGATGGCCTATATTCTGCCCGTGAGTTTGTGGCCTGGTACAATAGCCATCCCGACTACCAAGACCTTAATGTTCCTTTAACGGGTCGTTCTGCTGCCATTATTGGGATCGGGAATGTGGCCATTGATGTGGCCCGGTTATTGGCCAAGAATGCCGACGAATTAGCCGTCACTGACCTATCCACCCAAGCCTTCCAAGCGCTGACTCATAGCCAGATTACGGATATTCATATCATTGCCCGCCGTGGCCCAGCCCAAGCGGCTTGTACGTCCTTGGAACTTGAGGAGCTAGGTGAACTGGCCGACTGTGATGTTATTGTTAAGCCTGAAGACTTACACTTATCCAAGGCCAGCCAAGATGAATGTTCGTCTTTAAAAGTCCAAAAGAACATAGCGGCCTTTACCGCCCTTTCCCAAAAACCCCGTCGATCGGTTTCCAAGACCATTACGATTCACTTTAATCGCTCGCCTCAGGCCATCTTAGGCCAGACCTGTGTGACGGGCATTTCCCTAAATGAAATGCAACTTAGTGGTGAGGCCTTTTCCCAACGTCCCCAAAGCACCGGAGTTCAACATGAGCTGGCCTGTGATCTGGTCTTTAGCAGCATTGGGTACCGAGGTACCGCCATGGCGGGCGTCCCCTTTGATGAAAAACAGGGTACGATTCCACACCAAGACGGACAAGTGACCCATCTTAACGGTGAGGCAATCCCTGGCCTTTACACGGCAGGTTGGATCAAACGTGGCGCGACAGGGGTCATTGGTACGAATAAATCTTGTGCCCAAGAAAGCGTGAAGCGCCTATTGGCCCAACTGGATCAGTTACCTGTCTGTAAGTATCCTAATAGCAACGAATTTGAGGCCTTTTTAACTAAACAAGCCTATTCGTTTTGCTCATTTCAAGATTGGCAAAAAATCGATCATATTGAACGGAGCCGTGGAGAAGTATTGGGTAAACCTCGACTCAAGTTCACCCGGACAGACGATATCTTAAATGCAGTAGCAAAACAAGTTACTTGAGTTTAATGGCCTTGTCAGGCCCGTCACTCAGGTCTATTATACTAATATCGATTCCCAAAAAAATTAGGAGGTCTTTATGGCACTCGTTGAATCACTATCACTAGAGCTGGGCCAAGTGATGCCCGACTTTGTCTTGTCTGACCCAAATCAAGCGTCCCATCAGCGAGATACACTCATGGGTGAGAACGGGCTCATTATTGCGTTTACCTGTAACCACTGCCCCTATGCCATTGCCATTTGGCCACGACTTATTGCCTTATCAAAAACGGCCCAAGATCAAGGCTTTGGGACCTGTGCAATCAATCCTAACATCCACCCCAATTACCCCGACGATCAGCCCGATCAAATGGCCAAAAAAATTCAAGAATGGCAGATCCCTTTCCCCTATTTAATTGACGAGACCCAATCCATTGCCAGTGCCTATCAAGCCCAATGTACACCAGATTTATATGTCATTAATACCAAGGCTGAACTTTGCTATCATGGCCGCTTAGATGACCACTGGCAAGATGAGGCTCACGTCCAACAAGAGGACCTAAAACTGGCCTTAGACGACTTATCCCAAGGCAAGCCAGTCTCTCGGACCCAATACCCGAGTATGGGCTGCTCTATTAAGTGGCAATAACTAATGACTCGTTCAAAAAACACAACAGATATCCAACGACTCATTTTACGAATTTTAGGGGCTGTGATGGGCATGGCCTTCTTATTTTTGTTTGTGCCTCTTTATTTTAATCAACAAGACAAGGCCCCTGATGATATCCCCCATTATGAGATCCAAAGCAAGGTCCAAGATAAAGTTAAAGTGACCTTGACCCCCGACCATCTAGTTGCCAATCAGCCCCTGTCTTTTAAACTACACCTGGAAAGCTACGAAAACACGGATCTGATCATGGGTGATATTTCAGATCGTATTTTATTAACCGACGCCCAAAACACCCCCTACCGTCCAGAACAGTGGCGACCCGATACGACCGGGACCTACCATCAATCCGGGACCCTTTATTTCCCCGCCTCTCCTGACATCCAACTTCCCATCAGCCTCTCGATTTACTTATTCGAGCCCCTTACTTTTACGATTCCGAAATAACTTAGTATACTTAGATATCTATTCATTCATAATTATTTATTAAAGGAGCCCGATAATGCCTTATATTAACATCCGATCTGCAGGTGCCTTAAGCCACGAACAAAAGTCAGAAATTGCCCAAGAAATCACGTCTCTTATGGAACGTGTTGCAGATAAGAGCCCAGCGGCCACTTATATTGTTTTTGATGATGTTCCCCGTGAAAACTGGGCCAAAAGTGGCCAACTACTCTCAGAGCCACCTACGGCTTAGCCCTGTCGATCTATTCCCAAATGACACTTGGCCACAAAGCGAAGCTCCTCTTCTCCATGGGTGGCAATAAAGACATCCTTTTGGGCTTGCACCCGATCTGCCTTCCCTTTCGGTAGCTTACACTGGTAATGAGACTCTAACTGAATCACTTCTTCCTGATAACAATAGGTGGCTAATATTTGGGCATACTCATTGGCGGGATGGGCTGCGATTTGCGCCTTATCCAATACCGTCACTTCACGCCCTTTCGCCCTTAAATTGGTTTGAATCATTCGGGAATGACGTAAGGAGTCCACCGCAATGTAGGGTTGATCTTTCTGTACCAAAGTATCGGTAATCACTCTCAACTGGGCCCAGGAAATGAGATGATCTTGGTTCTGCATTTTTTCATAAACACAATTATAGCTATCATTTCTTAGCACTAATACCGCATGAGGAAATGCTTGTATCTCATCAATACTTAACAAAGACGGGTCACCTGATGGGCAATGATCTAAACTTACCGCTGCCACACAAAGAGGGCCAAAATAGTCCTCGCTGGCCACCAAGGAAACCCCCATTAATGTCTCTGGATTTTGAGGAACGGCTTGCTCTTCCTGAAGACTTGTCGGAATGCCAAAATTTGGATCAGGCTCTTTTAGTGCATCTGATAATGAGGCACTTAAAAAATCTGCCAAATCACGATCTTTAAGCTGAGAATAGTCGACCTGATAATCATCTCCTTGATTTAAGACTTTTAATAACCCGGATTTATTTTCATAAAATAACATAAACTGGATCCCATCTGACGAGCGTCGAAAGGGATTTATCACACAGCCCTGTTGAGCCCATAATACTTTTAAGAAGCGGTAATAATCATCATAGCTTTTGAACATCTTAGTAGTTTATTCTATCATAGATCAAGGGTCAAAATATAGCGGCTTTCAAATACTTAATAATAGTATCATGTCCTTCTCTAATGGCATCTTCTAAGGCTGTATTACCCCAGTCATCGACTTGATTTACTTTTACATTTTTACTTATTAAATAAGTGACAACCTCTAAATGTCCATTTGATGCTGCCAAATGTAATGGCGTTCGTCCATAATAATCGGCTTGATCTAATAAGACCTCTTTAGCCGCCATACTTGATATTGCCATTAGATCTCCCTCACTAGCCGCCCAACATAAATCAATTGCATCTTTTTTACCTTTCATTTGTGCTCCTAAAATAAATTAATCGAATGTTAACAAAAGTTTGACTGCATCTTCATTATGATTTCTTTTCGCATCATCTAATGGAGTATTCCCCCATCTATCTTTAGTAGTTAGCACGACTGAATGCTCTATAAAATATTGAAGAACCTCAACTTGATTTTCTGTTGCAGCGATATGAACAGCTGTTCGGAAATCATAATTTTTACTATTTAAATCAATCCCTTGCGATGACAACTGTCTTATTTCGTTAATATTCCCATTTCGCACTGCCTCAAATAACTTTCGAACGCCATTCACCTTTTTTTCGTTTTGGGGCCTTCTAGGGTCATACTTAGGGTCTTGAGATAATAAACTATCATATATATGAAAATTAAAGTTTTCAATTAACTGTTTGCAAAATGAGACCCCACGAACACTATTACCCAATAAATCTAAGCGAGGAGACCAAATAGCAAGGCCCATAACATTAGGTATTACAACCATTAAAACACCGGAAACCCCACTTTTGGCCGGTAAACCAACGTTAAAAGCAAACTCTCCTGAATAATCATACATTCCGCAAGATAGCATCAAAGACAAACAATTCTTGACCGTACTTGACTCAAGAACTCGATTTCCTGTTATAGGACAAACCCCTGAATTAGCCAATGTTGCAGCAACAACAGATAATCGCTTAGTTGTTTGCTCAATGGCACAACTTTGAAAATAAAAATCAAGCACATCTTCTAAGTTAACATTCTTTGGAAATGCTTTTTTTTCTTTCATCATATACCCTAATGCAAAATTCCGATCAGCGGTCTCTTTTTCTGATAAATAAACGGCCTGATTTAGACCAGGAAAAAAACCGCCACTTAAAGACTCCCATTTACTTAATACATAAGCCACTCTTTCATTGACACTAAGTTGCGGTTGAATTAATGAACAAGACATAATGCCACCTGAATTAATCATGGGATTATGAGGTAAACCTTCACTATTCAATGTTAATTCATTGAACCCTCTTCCGCTTGGCTCTCTACCCACATACTGATGAACATAGTCACTAGTGTGCTCATCCACGGCCAAACAATAATTAATGGGTTTACAGGTAGACTGAATACAAAAAGGCGTATCAACACTTCCTAAATGAATCTGCTGACTATCAATACTACAAATTGATACGGCATACTCATTAGGATTTACCCTTTTTAATTCTGGGATATAACTAGCGACAGCCCCTGAATTAATCTGCATTGTATCTTCATATATTTGACTGACTTTCTTTGAAAATGAGTTGAAATTTTTTAATACTAACTCACCTCTTGCGGCTTTCTTAAAAAGTGTCATATTTTTCTGAATAATCTCAATAAACTCAAAGAATTGAATGGGTTGTTCTGATGTATACTCATCTAATTTTTGTTGTATACGTAACCCCTCTAATAAGACCCCATTTTCTTCCATTACTTGAATAATATCTCTCTTATAAATACGCCCAGCAGCTCGCCTATCTAACGACGAAAAAATAGATTGATATTCATTTTGAAAATACTGATTCTCCATAATCACTTTCTGACCTACTCACTCTTATTTCTTCTTTAACTCAAATAATACCTGGTCTGACCTGCTTATTCAATACTGTCACTATCATACTATCTCTGAATAAACAGCCTATTTTGAATTGGACAAGCACAGCTATCAAGCTTGAATAACCCTACTAAACCTGATAAAATATTGGCGTATATTTTTTTACATTAAATATATTTATTTAATTTATTTTACAAAAAAAAACCGCATGTCTTACAATTTAAAGCAAAAAGGAGAAAAGAATCATGCCTAAAACAACCCCCATCGATATCTCAGGTGATATCAGCATTCATAGTGAAAACATTTTACCTATTATTAAGAAGTGGTTATATTCAGAAAATGAGATCTTTGTTCGAGAACTTATTTCAAACTCATTTGACGCGATTACCAAACGATCTAAAATTGCCATCAAAGAGTCTCTGGACCCCGCTCCTGACGCAGGTAAAATCAAAGTTAGTATCGATAAAGACAAGCGAACTGTTACCATTTCAGATAACGGACTTGGTATGGACCAAGATGATATCCAAACTTATATTAACCAAATTGCCTTTTCTGGGGCTGAAGACTTTATCAAAAAGTATAAAGACAAAGATGACCAAAACCAGATTATTGGCCATTTTGGGTTGGGATTCTACTCCTCATTTATTGTCTCTGACTTGGTTGAAATTCAATCTTTATCCTATAAAAAAGGCGCCAAGCCCGTTAAATGGACCTGTGATGGGTCTACCCAATTTAAACTAGTATCGGGTAGCCGAAAAACAGTAGGAACCGATGTCATCTTACACTTAAACAAAGATAGCGATAGCTATGTCACCACCGATAAAATCAAAACCTTGATCCAAAAGTATGCCAACTTTTTACCCGTTGAGATCACCTACAATGACGAAGTGGTTAATGATCATAACCCTATCTGGCTTTCTCAGCCGAAAGATGTGGACGCAGATACTTATAAAGAATTTTACAAAAAGTTATTTCCCTATAACCAAGAACCCTTATTTTGGATTCACCTTAATGTGGATTACCCTTTTAATCTACAAGGCGTCTTATACTTCCCTAAAATCATTCATGAGCTCGATGCCAATAAAGGTCAAATTAAGCTCTTTTGCCAACAGGTCTTTGTTACTGATGAAGCCAAGGATGTGGTTCCTGAATTTTTAACCTTATTACAAGGCGCGATTGACTGTCCAGATATCCCTTTAAATGTCTCTCGAAGTTACCTTCAAAATGACCCATATGTCCGGAAGATATCTGAGCATATTGTTAAAAAAGTGGCCGATAAGCTTAATGAGCTATATAAAAAAGAGCGGGAAAGCTTTGAGCAATCCTGGGAAGATATACATCCCTTTATTAAATATGGCATGATGAACAACGACAAGTTTTATGACAAAGTCAAAGACATTGTTATTTTCAAATCTTCTTCAGATAAAAGCACCACTATTTCTGAATACTTAGAACGAAATAAATCTGCCCACGAAAACAAAGTTATCTATTGTTCGGATGAAGAGGCCCATGCGTCTTATGTGGCCCTTTGTAAAGAGCAAGGCCTGGAAGTGATTTTCTTAAGTGCAGTGATTGACTCTCACTTTATTCAATTCCTTGAGTCTAAAAACACAGATGTTAAATTTGTTTCTGTGGATACTGAAATCACGGACCATTTGGTTGATGAAAGTAAAGACGAAGCTCAAAAAGTGGACCCTAAAGACAATCAAACCGACTCTGATCGGACCGAAGAACTCTTTAAGAGCATGTTGAAAAATGACTTGCTTAAATTTAAAGCCCAGGCCCTAAAAAATAAAGAGACCCCAGCCATTTTGGTGCAAGAAGAACAGTCCCGGCGACTCAAGCAAATGACCGCCATGATGGGCGCTTCTGGAATGCCAGATATGGACAACTACACCATGGTCTTAAATTTAAATAACCCCATTATTCAAAAAATTGGGACCCTGAGTAAACGTCTCAAATCGGATCAAACCCAAGCCTTGTGTGAATATATTTATGATTTGGCACAAATGGGTCAAAAGCCGTTAACCGGTGAAAAACTCCAGGCGTTTATGGGCCGATCTCAATCGATCCTAAGCTTATTAACTGAGAAGCTATAAATTGATTGATTACGACTTAATCGTCCCTAAACTTAAGTCCCACTTTTTTATCATATTTAGTGAAAAGTTTTATCAGAAAAACTCAGGCGTTTTTATTGAACGATTTGTGGCCAAACATGCCTTACTCAGACCCAAGTTAATTGTGGTCAATGACCAAGTTCATGGCTTTAAAAAAATGAGCCAACATGTGGCTAGTTTGGAAAAGTTTCCTATTTTTATTGAAATTGAAGGCCAAACTGATGATGATGGCAATGAGTATATTACAAATATTGACCTGTACTCTGAAGCCAATATCTCCTGCCAAGACCGACTCTCTGATATTATCTATTTATCCAACTCATTTAAAAAAACCGTTTCATTGGACCGGGTTCTATCCGTGAATAATCCCACCAAAGAAAACATGGTTATTTTCTCCAAACTTCAATCGCTACTACCTGAAATTGACACCTGGATTAACTACAATGATGATGATGATGATGATGATGATGATGATGATGATTCACTTGATGAAGGAGCGGACATCAACCTGGTAATGGACCCCGAAAATACGGCTTTGTTATTAGATGATGATTCAGAACTCACTTCCGAGCAACTCTCTGTCTTAATCGATATCTGTTTAACAAGCTTTACAAATTTTGTTAAACTTTTAGATGACATTCTTGTCAAAGGAAAGTCCTTGAAAAATATCGAACATATTTTTCAAGACAGCGAATCAATCTAATTAGTGAGGTCCCTGATGTCAACACCCCATCATGAATCCCGCCTTAACGCGGCCATTTTACAACTGGAACAAGGTCAGCACTTATCTGAAGAACATAGCTTCCATTGCCTTGATGATATTTTATCTGGACACTGCGATACGGATGATATCCGCACCCTACTGGGCCTCTTATACCACTCTGGTGACAGCGTTGCTACACTAGTGGGATTTTCAAAAGCCCTACTTGAGCATGCCCGGCCATTGCCCATTAAAGGCCCCTTTATTGATGTCTGTGGAACGGGAGGGGGTCCTGCTGACCGATATAATATCTCTACTACGGTGGCATTTATCCTCGCCAGCCAAGGGATCCCGGTGGCCAAACATGGCAATTATGGGTCTCGAAAACCCAATGGCAGCTTTAACTTTTTAGAAGCCCTTGAGATTCCCTTTGATGGTTCAGATGAGGACCTGATCTCCCAATTTGAGACCCACCACTGTTGCTTTCTTTTTGCCCGGCTCTTTCATCCGGCCATGGCCCAAGTGGCTCCCATTCGAAAAACACTGGATCATCCGACTATTTTTAATAAAATTGGACCGCTTTGTAACCCGGCCAGACCCCCCTATCAACTCATTGGGACTCCCAGTATTCAGACAGCTGAGCAGCTCAGCCAAGCTGTTCAACAGCTCGGGACCCAACGGGCCATGATCGTGGTGGGTGGCGATGGCAGTGATGAACTATGTGTGAAGACCGAAAATATTATTTTTGAAGTTAGCCCTACACACATTCAACGCCAGAGTGTGGACTGCAAGGAGTGGGGCCTTAATAGTGAGGACTATGATAAAGGGGACGCGACTCAAAATGCACACTTGTTTCGATCGGTTATGTCCGCTCAAGACCACCAACACCCCATGTCGGCTCACGCTGCCCTTAATGCCGGTTTAGCCGCCTATTGCATGGGTAAGGCTGATACAATTAAAGACGGTACGTTCAGTGCCCTATCGGCCATTCAAAGCGGGGCCACCTGGCGCCACTATACCGCCATGAGTACTCAAAATTAATCGATTAAATAGAATAATCCAATAGTACTTTCTGTTGACTAAGATAGGCTAAGACCTGAGCTAACTGTTTTTCTTGAGAGTCTTGCTCATCGATTTGAAGATCTACAGGCACCTTATTAAAACATGTGGGCCCCACATTAATTAAGGTCATGGGCATGGGCGCAATCAACGCCTTAAGGACAGAGGCTTCTGCGTCATCAAGTTCGGTAACACTGGAAATTAATAATAAGCCCGCATCTAAAAACAAATGGGTCAGCTCTCCTAAACGCCGGATATGCTCATCCCGATCTTCCACCTGATGACTAAGATCACGACTCACCCCTGACAAAATATTAGATAAGCCCAAATAGTAGGCACTTTTCCCTGACTCAAATAACTGGTTTTCCAAGGCTTGGGCCAAGGCAATTTTCCCTAAGCCTTCTTGGCCAGTAATGAGGAGAAGTTGCGGGGTTTGACCAAAACGCTGGGCACGCTTCGTCGGTGAAATCCCACCCGTTTCCCAGGCATAATCCCGTCGCTTTAACACATCTTCGAGTCGAGAGCTTTCTGCTGCCAAGACATCGGTCATAATACCCCCACCGGCAATCTCGTAGCCATCTACAATCACAAAGCGACCCGTAGACTCGATATCTGAGGACCGATCAAAGGCAATGGGCTTTAGAGTTTGGAATACACACTCGGCCACATCATGCCGGTCAATTTGTTGCTTATTTGCCACTGATTTCAAGTCCGAGGCATCCAAAACATTTCGAATCTCTTTTAAATAAAGAGTGGCCCTTGCACTCCCACATTTCAATTTATACTTCTTATCTTTTAGCATCGGCTTCTTACCTAACCAAAATAAGTTGGCCTTAAAGGTATCCCCTACCAATGGTGCCGCCTCATCTTGCCGACACATGAGCTCTCCTGGCCGAATATAGATCTGAGTATCCACACAAACGCCAATGGCTGAACCTGCATCGATTTGGTCTGCTTGAGGAGACACGTTAAATTGCTCGATACTTTTAATCGTCGATGTTTTTTCAGACGGATAAAAGACCACGGGGTCCCCGACTCGTAGCTGCCCAGTTTGTAAGGTCCCGGCAATTAAACGCCGGTCGTCGCCTTCTTCTGTAAATTTATAAATATCTTGGACAGGAAAGCGAGTCGACTGCTCGGACTTTTCGGTCTCTTTTTCAAATCCATCAATTAAACTTAAGACATCTGGCCCCTTGAACCAAGGCATCTTCTCAGAAGACTGGGTCACTTGCTCGCCTTGAAAAGCAGAAATGGGCACAAAGGCCTTGGCTTGCACATTAATTTGACTCAAAAAATCTTGATATTCACGCTGAATCTGCTCAAAGCGTTCTTGAGAATAATCCACCAAGTCCATTTTATTCACCAATACAATGAGTTGCTTGATCCCTAAAAGGGAGGCCATGTAACCATGACGACGGGAATTTTCTTGCACCCCTTCAGCCGCATCAATTAACAATACCGCTGCCTCTGCACGGGCGGCGCCAGTAATCATATTTTTTAAAAACTCAATATGACCCGGTGCATCAATAATAATATAATGACGCTTGGGGGTCTTAAAAAAACAACGGGCCACATCAATGGTAATCCCTTGGGATTGCTCATCTTTAAGGGCATCTAATAAAAAGGCATACTCAAAGGGCTTTGCATTTTTTTTACATGTGGCCTTAACCTGATCCAGCTTTCCTTCGGGCAAGCTGCCGGTATCCGCTAAAAGCCGACCAATAAAGGTACTTTTACCGTGGTCCACATGGCCCACGATGACAATATTCATTTGTTCAATTTTAGTTTCGATAGTTGACATAACAGGCACTCTCTATTCTGTATATTTTTTGCCTATTATACCAAATCTAGCCCCATAAGACTATGTATAAGCCTTTTTTTTAATGCCAGCTCCCGTGATGCTGTCCAACCGTTCCCCAGGTCTCTCTTAAAGAGGCCAACTTATCTGCGATTTCTTGTTTTCTTATTTGTTGTTCTTCTTCAGATAAGCGACTGGGTTTATCTGGAACCTGATGAACTCGAGGCTCCACCCGTTGATGCCTTGTATTAGTACGACGCCGACTAATACTGCTTGCAGAAAATAAGCGGGTAAACACCGACCCCTTCGGCCATATACTTGCCACAGCTTGAACACCAGGTGAAATTCCAACGACACGAAACATATGCTTGACTCCTTTTCTTCATCAGCGGTCCCTTTCTAATACAATTTTGGGACACACCCTGATCAATGCACCATTCATGCCAAGTAACGCCCCCTATACCTGCGGTTATTTATAACAATAATGAAACCTATATCTAATACTCGCTTTATATTGTTACATTCTTGTAAACTATAGCTGCGCTACATATACCCTTGGACCCTAAGGGTCTCCAATCCGCCGTCTTCTTTATCTTGGGCTCGGCCAGATCGTTCGGCAATATTTTTAAATTTACCAGAGCGTAGCTCCTCGATAATTTCATCCACATTTTTGGCTGTTGACTCTACTGGAAAAGTACATGGAAAACAGCCCAAGGACCGATAACGCTTGCCTTCCCCACGATCAAAGTACAATGATGTAATCGGAATATTTTCACGTTGGATATATTCCCAAATATTGAGCTCTGTCCAATCTAACAACGGATGAATCCGAACATGGGTGCCTGGTGCAAAGTCTGTTTTGAATTGGTCCCATAACTCTGGCGGCTGATCGCCCACATCCCAGTCATTTTGCTTATCTCTTGGTGAAAAATAACGCTCTTTAGATCGGCTCCCCTCTTCATCGGAACGGACCCCCACTATTACACCGGTATAAGGCTCTTTATTACTATCCTCCTCATATGCTTGACGCTCATGATTTAATCGATATCTTGGCCATTCTCCTGATAAGGTATGCTTTAGGGCCTCACTTTTAAGATTCTTACAACATGAAATCCGGTCAATATTACCGTCTGGATAGGTCTCTTTACTTGCTAAGGCCTGTTTATTTTGGCCATAAATCATATTTAACTTCCACTTAAGGGCCAACTTATCTCGATACTCAATCATCTCAGGGATCTTATAAGAGGTATCTACATGAACCAAGGGGATCGGCACATGTCCAAAAAAGGCCTTTCGGGTCAGCCATAACAATACCGTGGAATCTTTTCCAATGGACCATAGCATACACAGTTGCTTAAAGTCCCGATAGGCTTCTCTTAAAATATAAATACTTTGGGCTTCTAATTTAGCGAGTTGATCCATTGTTCGTCCTTTTCACTTGTCCACCTTCAATATGAAGGCCACATTCTTTTTGTTCAGGGGTTTCCCACCACCAACGCCCTGAGCGAGGGTCTTCCCCGTCTTTAATGGCCCTTGTACAGGGCGCGCAGCCAATACTTAAAAACCCCTGGTCATGGAGTGCGTTATAAGGAACCTCGTTCTGGCGAATATAGTCCCATACTTGATCCTGAGTCCAATCTGCCAAGGGATTTAACTTAATTACCTGATGGGCATGATCCCATTCTATTTGCTGAAGCTCACTTCGGGTCACCGACTGGGCTTTACGCTGGCCAGTGATCCAGCCCTCACATGTCGACAAGGCCCGCTTCAACCCCTCCACTTTACGTAAGCCACAGCACTCTTTTCGATTCTCTATACTGTCATAAAATAAATTAATACCTTTGCTTTGGACCATCGCCTCGACCTTATCTCGGTCTGGGCAAATAATCTCATACTTAAGTTGATACTTCTTAGCGCTCTCGTCTAGCACTGTATATGTCTCTGGATGCAAACGCCCCGTATCTAAGACAAAAATCTGGACATCCCCACCCAACTGGGCCAACATATGGGTTAACACCTGATCTTCAGCCCCTAAACTAGACGCCAACTTAATCTTATAATTCCCTACAAAATACTTTAATAGGTCTAATTCGTTTTTCTGAGAAAATGCTTGTTGATACTGAGTAATTTTTTCTTTCATTGATCTCTCTTTGATTAATATAAAATTTTATCTGAATCCTGCTGCCACTGCTCAAAAGGTACGCGTTGATCTGAATGGGTCTGATGGGTACAAATCGATGGCGTCTTTCCGCCTTGAACTTGCTCCCAAAAATTCAGATCATCAAAGCCAAATCTTGCTGCGATATCTTTACTAGCCGCATAAATCACCGACTCTATTCGTGCCCATAATATCGCACCCATACACATCACACAAGGCTCGCAACTACTATATAAAACACAGCCAGACAGGTCATGGGTCCCCAATTGCTTGGCCGCGTGACGAATGGCCATGATCTCTGCATGGGCACTAGGGTCTGGAGATTGAGTCACTTGATTCACCCCAGTGGAGATCAAGACATTCTCTTTGACTAGCACCGCCCCAAAAGGACCGCCCTGACCAGAACTGGCATTTTTCTTGGCCAACTCAATG
>PBBE01000040.1 GCA_002716485.1 Actinomycetota bacterium | reverse complement strand
GCTAGATGCCGAAGGAGGAGTAGATGATGGGGTTCTAGATGCCGAAGGAGGAGTAGATGATGGGGTTCTAGATGCCGAAGGAGGAGTAGATGATGGGGGTCTAGATGCCGAAGGAGGAGTAGATGATGGGGTTCTAGATGCCGAAGGAGGAGTAGATGATGGGGTTCTAGATGCCGAAGGAGGAGGAGATGATTGGGGTCTAGATGACGAAGGAGGAGTAGATGATGGGGGTCTAGATGCCGAAGGAGGAGGCGGTGATAGGGGCGTAGCTGCCAGATACTGAGTCGATGATGGGGTAGAATGTGCTGTAGGAATAGGAGAAAAAGGAGATTCAAATGGAGTTTGAGCAGCAGCACGAGTTTGAGCAGCAGCATGAGGTTGAGCAGCAGCAGAATGAGGTTGAGCAGCAGAATGAGGTTGAGCAGCAGCACGAGATTGAGCAGCAGCACGAAGCGAACTAGGTAGTTGTCCATTAGCTTGTGTATCAAAAGCAGCCGCTCGGGAACGAACAGTTCTGACAGGTGAAGGAGGAGGAGAAGGAGGTGAAGCGTGCATTGAATAATCCAGTTGTTGAAAATTGTGTTTAAAATAAATTATATAGTTTTTGATTATATAATAAAATAATAAAATTAAAAAGAGTAAGGGGTTATATAAAGAGGTGAACGGGTAACATCGGAACGAATAGATGGTGCTTTTGATGGATTAACGGTATAATTTTAGGCATGAGCACAATTATATTGGGCCAAATGAACCCCACCGTTGGGGCGGTAGATGCCAATACTCAAAAGGTAAAGTCATTAATGAAGACCTTTGGGGATCAGAACGGGATTCTTGTCCTTCCTGAACTTGCGTTAACGGGGTATCCACCCAAAGATTTGCTATTAGAAAATGCGTGTATGACATCAGTCCAGAGCGCTTTGGATGACCTGATTACATATTCGGAGCTATTTCCACAGCTAGGCCTATTGGTGGGTGCCCCCGTTCAACAAGGGGACTCATTATATAATGCGGCCGTATTAATTCATTATGGCCAAAAAGTAGATGAGGTTTATAAGACACACTTACCCAATTATGATGTGTTTGATGAACAACGGTATTTTGCCACGGCCTCAGAGGTTCGGCCGATCTTGTTTAATGGCCAGTCTTTAGGGGTTCAGATTTGTGAAGATGCCTGGGTCGAAGGGCCCGGCTGTGTGAGTGAACAGTTAGTCCAACAAGGTGCCACCTGCTTAATTAATTTGTCAGCATCACCATTTGAGCAAGGAAAGCCCCAGTATCGCAAAGTGCTTTTTTCAAATATGGCCCGGCAATATGAGGTGCCCGTGGTATTTGTAAATCAGGTGGGCGGTAATGATGACTTGATTTTTGATGGTCATAGCATGGCCTTTAATGCCAAAGGGGAGCAATTGACCCAGTTAGCAGGCTTTGACTGTGCCGCCGAAAAAGTGGACCTGTTGGGGGCCCCTCCTGTGAACCTCAGCCCAAAAAATGATATTGAAATGGTCTTTGAGGCCTTAAAACTAGGCCTTAAAGATTATGTGGAAAAGTGTGGCTTTAATGGCGTGGTGTTGGGCTTGTCAGGTGGGATTGATTCAGCCGTTACCGCGGCCATTGCAGTGTCTGCTTTAGGCCCTGAGGCTGTAAGAGGGCTGCTCATGCCCTCGGTATTTTCCTCTGAAGGAAGTGTTCAAGATGCCAAGGAATTGGCCCAGCGTGCCGGCTTTCATATTGATATTGTGCCCATTAACCCGATCATGGAGACCTTTCAGTCGTCTCTGGATACCTCATTGCCCAATGAACTCACCCTGGCCCATGAAAATTTACAGGCAAGAATCAGGGGTGATATTTTAATGGCCATTTCCAATCAGACCGGCTATTTATTATTAAGTACGGGTAATAAAAGTGAACTGGCGGTGGGCTATTGTACCTTGTATGGGGATATGTGTGGCGGGTTATCGGTCTTAAGTGATGTGCCTAAGGGGATGGTCTATCAGTTGGCCCACTATATTAATAGTAAGGCGGTCATGATCCCCATTTCAACCATTAATAAAGCCCCATCAGCGGAACTAAGGCCGAACCAAAAAGACCAAGATAGTTTACCTGAATATTCGGTTTTGGATCAGATTTTAGAAGGAATCATCGATCATGGTCAATCAGAACATGAACTCATTGAGTCTGGCTTAGATGCCCATTGGGTGGATTGGGTGGCCCAAAAAGTACGTCAAAATGAACATAAGCGACGTCAGGCCCCGTTGGGACTCAAAGTGACGTCCAAAGCCTTCGGGTCCGGGCGAAGAATGCCCATTGCTGCACGGGTGAGTTGGCCCTACCAAAGGACGCATAGATGAATTTCCCTCAAGTGATAGATGCCAATTTAAATCGGGCCGCAGAAGGCTTAAGGGTCATTGAAGAATATACCCGTTTTATTGCCGGCCATCAGCCGTTAAGTCAGGCATTGGCCGTGATCCGAAAAGCCATTTTGGCCCAATGTTCCGATCAAAGTTCCCTATTAAATAGTCGGGATACAAATAAAGATATGAGGGCCAAAGAAGCACCTCCCAAAAGAGCAGAGTTATCAGACCTATTAGCAGCCAATTTTAAGCGGGTTACCCAGGCGCTTCGGGTCTTGGAAGAGTATACAGGGAATCCCCAATTTAATCAGTATCGGTATGACTGTTATGACTTGGAAAAACAGATTTGTTTACGGGCATTAAAGCCAGTAATAAAGCCGGGGATATATCTGATCTCTGATGATGTCTCGGTCCTAAAACAGGGGGTAGATTGGGGGGTCCAGCTCATCCAGTTACGAGATAAAGACGGGGACAAGAAACAGCGTTACGAAAAGGCATTGGCACTATCCAAGTACGCCAAAGGCAGCCAGACCTTGTTTATTGTCAATGATGATGTGGATATTGGCATGTTAGTGGATGCCAGTGGCGTTCATGTGGGTCAAAATGAGTTGGGTACCCCGGCCATTCGGTCCTTAATCGGGCCCCATAAGATCATTGGACGGACCACCCATTCTTTAGAGCAGGGCCAAGCAGCAGCGGCCGATGGGGCCGATTATGTGAGTGTCGGGCCCTTATGGGAGACCCCTTCAAAACCAGGTCGTGAGGGGATAGGCTTGTCCTATCTAAAAGAGGTATCGGCGTCCCTATCGCTGCCTTTTGTGGCCATTGGGGGCATTGACGAGTCACGTGCCGAATCATTGTTACCTTATCAGCCGTATTTGATTGGCTTGATCCGTCATTATAAGGCCATCCCCAAGCTCCAGAAGATGTATAAGAAGACCTGGTCTTCTTTAGAGACCCGTGCTTAACATACTCTTTATATAGTCTTAGCTGATCTGGGTATCTAGGGGTAACCCATATTAAATCTTGATCAGGCATCATGATCAACATGATATCAGCGGTAAGGGGGCTTATAAGGCCCCAGTTGAGTTTAAAAGTCAGAAGGCCAGCCGTTCGCATGACGGGTCATAATCCGCCGAGAGTAACGCTACCTCGCCAAGAAAAGAGCGTTCCAGTCAGGTCTTTATCTACTGGAAAACCAAGCGAGCTGGCCATGCAAAGTGAGTCCTTGGTCCAAGTATGGCAGGCCATATTATCCTATGCAGCCCATCATCCCGGCTCAATTATCATGGGGCTCACCTCGTCCATTGCGGCGCTTCGGGTCTATATTTATTATGTTAATGCCCGGCATTATTATGACCGAGGCCAGAGTCTCAGAGACGATGCCCGGCATTTATTGGCCCGAAAGCCACGTAGCAGCCGTTTACCCACCTATCATTTGGCGGCCCAAGAGGAGGACTTGGTCCGATTAAAGCAACATATTCGCTTATTTAAAGACCTGAACGCTCAGGACTTGCTTGATCAGGCCTATCACCATAAAACGGCCCTCCACTTAGCCGCGACGATTGGGAAGAGCGAGTCTGTGAAAATGCTCTTAGAAGCGGGGGTCGACCCGATGAAGATGGACCAAAATAATGAAACATTTTTTGTGAGAGCCATCGCTAATGGCAAGCGGGCGGTGGTCAAGATAGGGCTGGGTATGCCGGAGGCGGACGCATTAATGAACACAGCGAATAAATGGGGGTATTCGCCCTTAATGGTGGCCATTTTTTCAGGCCAACCCGAAATTGGCTTGGACTTGGTAAAGGCGGGCTGTTCCTTGGACTCGAACCCCGATGGCTTGGATCCATATGTGGCCTCTTGTTATCAAGCCGGGCCTGAATATTCGGTACTGGCCGCGTCGATTTTGAGGCGGAGTGCAACGGCCAAGGACCCATTGGTATTTGGGCCCTTATGTGATGCCATTTTAAGTCACCAAGCATCCCGAATCGAAGATCTGCTACAGAAAGGGATGTCCCCTTTATCAGGGCTGCAAGGGATTACCCCCTTAGGCTATGCTGCACAGAAAGGGGCACTTCATGTCTTAAAACTAATGAGGCCGACTTTAAGTGATGCGGCTATAAAACAGGTATATAAAGGACGCTTAACGCCATTACATTTGGCAGCTCAAGATGGGGTGGGTGAGCAGGGCAAGGCCGTATTGGATTATTTGATGGCCCAGTATCCATTTGATATTAATGCCAAGTCAGGTTCTTTAAATACGCCCTTGCATGTGGCTGCTCGTGCCAGTAATTTGGACACGCTCACCCATTTGCTGGCCAAGGGGGCAGAGCCGAACCGAAAAAATGGCTATGGAGAAACGCCGTTACATTTAGGCGTACGGCGAAATAATATCCCATTGGTGCGGTGCTTATTAATGAATAATGCCGAGCCAGATATCCAAAACAACGAGTTCCAAAGCGCCAGCCAACTTGCCGATTTATTGGGCCATACTCAAAGTAAAAGACTCATTGAAAAGTGGCACAAATATCAAGAAACAGAGCCGTATTTAGAGCAGTATTTTCAAGTGAGGCCCAGTGAGGAGATGGCCAATAGGGCCTAAGTATATCGAATACACTGACTCACGGTGGCAATGGGGCAATAGATTGGCTATAATAAAAGGCAAGTGCTAGGGTAATGCCCTGGCATAGTAAGAATTAGGGTGGGAAGATTAGCATAGGAAGGATATTGCATGACATATTCGAGCGAGCAAATACGAGAGATATTTTTAGGGTTTTTCAAAAACTATGACCATCAGATCATTCCCAGTGCGTCTATTGTCCCTCAAAATGATCCCACATTATTGTTTATTAATTCAGGTATGGCGCCCTTAAAAGACTATTTTACAGGAGAAGCGGTCCCTCAGTCTCCAGACTTATGTAATGTCCAGCCATGTATTCGGACCATTGATATTGACGATGTGGGCGACCGGCACCACCTCACCTTATTTGAGATGATGGGCAGCTGGTCCATCAACCATTATTTTAAAGAGCGGGCCATTGAATTGGCCTATGAGTTATTGGTCGAGCATTTTAAGTTCCCAAAAGAGCGCTTATATGTCACGGTATATGAAGGTAGTGCAAGTTTAGGCTTGCCACCGGATACCGAATCGGCCAAGATATGGGAAAAAGTTGGCTTAAAATCAGCTCAGATTATTACCCAGCCTCATGCCGATAATTTTTGGGGTCCGGCAGGTATTACAGGGCCTTGTGGCCCTTGCACAGAGGTCTTTTTTGATACCGGAGACGCGTTTGGGCCTTCCTATGAAGACACGGGCGTCTTTGAGACCACGTCACGCTATATTGAGATTTGGAATGCCGGTGTCTTTATGAGCTATTTTAAAGACGAAGCAGGGGCCTTTCATCCCTTAAAAATTAAGAGTGTGGATACGGGCTCGGGCCTTGAGCGTATGGCCATGGTCTTGAACCAGCATGACAGTGTCTATGACACCGATTTAATGGCCGGGGTGATGGGCTTGGTCCAGCAAATGGGGCCCTTAGATCTTACCCAGCAGCGGGTGATTGGCGACCATATGAAGGCCAGTGCCTTTATTTTGGGTGCCAATATTAAGCCCTCTAATGAAGGACGGGGCTATATCGCCCGTCGTTTGATCCGAAAGTGCCTGGGGACTATGGCCAAGGCTGGGATCAAAGGTCAACGTTTTGACGGGCTATTAAGTCAGGTGCTGACCCAATTTGGCGGAATTTATCCCCATTTACGTGAAAATAAAGACGCCATTCTCCAGCAAGTGGCTGAGGAACAACAGCGTTTTGAGACGGTGATTTACGACGGAGTTAAACGCTTAAATGACTGGATCGCATCGAACCCTGAGCAGACCTTACCAGGCCAAGTCGCCTTTGAGTTGGTGGCCACTTATGGGGTCCCTTTTGAACTGATTGAAGATTGGATGGGTAAACAGGGCGTGGACAAGGCCCAGTACGAGGTCTCTTTGAAGGCCCATCAAGATATTTCCAGGGCCCCTAAAGATACCCAAGGCGGGTCTGAGAAGGGCTGGTCGGTCCTAGAGTCAAATGCCGATCAATATCCCATTACTGCTTATCTTGGCGAAGAGAATGACACATGTGAGGCCAAAATCTTGGCCATTTTTGATGCCGATCAGTCGTTAAATGAATGGTCAGGTAAAGGGTCCGTGGCAGTGATCACAGACCAGACATGTTGTTATGCCGAAAGTGGCGGTCAGGTGGGTGACCAGGGCTCCTTGACCAGTTCTAATGCGAAGGCGAGTATCCAGGATACCCAGAAAACAAAGTCCGGCCGTTATTTTCATGTTCTGACAATAAATTCAGGTAAAATTAAGGTCAATGACCCGGTGACGGTGGCCATAGATACCCTACGTCGATCTAAGATTACTCGAAACCATAGCGCCACGCATTTGCTACAGACCAGTCTTAGGACTATATTGGGCGATACGGTGAAACAGGCCGGTTCATTGGTCGATGACGAGAAGCTTCGCTTTGACTTTTATTGTGATACCAAGCCTAGTGCCGAGCAGCTAGAGCAGGTCGAATCTGACGTGAACGCCTTGATTAGGGACAATATATCCGCCCAGATCCAGATCAGCAGCTTAGAGGCGGCCTTAAGCCAAAATGTCACGGCCTTTTTCAAAGAAAAATATGAGAATGAGGTCCGCGTTGTGGCCTTTGGCGAGTCTAGTAAAGAACTTTGTGGCGGCATGCACGTCCAACAAACGGGCGATATAGGTCTATTTCGACTCATTTCAGAGTCCAGTATCTCTAGAGGGACCCGCCGAATTATCGCTTATACCGGCGAGCGGGCCCTTACTTATACTCAGTCCGAGTCCCAGCAATTGTCACAGATCTGCCAGCAGCTCAAAACCAAGCCCGAGCAGGTCCTGACCAAGCTAAAAGAGATGGGCCCCAAAAAGAACGCCCCTAAGGAAAAGGGCTCGGGTTATTCGTCAGATGAGATCAAGGCCCTCACCCAAAGTAGTGCCAAAGGGGTCAAGTATATGGCGGTATTGGCCAATGGAACCCAGATCGATCCTAGAGCAGAGGCCGCCCGGATCAGCCAGCTCATAGATGGCGTGGTCTGTCTCGCACAGGAAGACGGCGATAAAGTTCAGGTGACCATCGGGGTCAGCAACAGCCAAGTATCGGTATTACCCGCCAATACTTTGATTAACGAGTTCTTATCTCCATTTAGTGGCCGTGGTGGCGGAAAAGCGCAGCTCGCCTCAGGGGGCGGTGTCAGTAAAAAGGCGGATATTGCGCAAGCGTTATTACAATTTTCAGAAATGATTGATAAAAAAATTAAATAAAAAATAAAATGAAATAAATCATAAAATAAAACCGATAATTAGGTAAAGGGGAGTTTTGTCTTTAGGGAGGCATTCATGGGACTACCCCGAATTACCGGTATTGGATTGAATTATGACCGAGCAAGTAACTCTCGTGTCAAAGTGGTTCATGGCGTCAGTTTGAGTCCAGCAAGATCAAAGACTATAGAGGTAATCGATCAGGCTATTGAATACTCAAAAGTAGCCGTTCAGAGCTATGCAGGGAATCACTATCAAAACCCGGCCATGAATGAATTAAAGGTCTTAGTGAATGGCTTCACAGATCATGGGGTACGATTGGGTCAGCATGTCTGGCGAGATTTTATTATAAATCCAGAGCTGAGAAAAATAGAAGATATAGACGCGCTATTTCAAAAATTTAAAGAGCACTTAGACACACATAAGACAGGGGTGGGAGACGAGAGAACTCAAACTTCTGACGAATTTAAGGCGATCATGAACAACGCCAAAAGTGTAGATGACCTTAAAGGGGAATTAAGTACACGAATCGAGAAGATTCAGGTAAAACTAAATACGAGGGAGCCGGCACCCAGAAGGGGGATGAGTCAAGATGGCGCCTCAAGAATAATTCAGACATGGTATCGGAATCAAAAATTAGAGACTGAGTTAGCCGAGTATCAAGCCGAGTACCAACGACTTTTAAATCGGCTTCAGGCAATAAAGTTAGAGGGCGCTCCAATAGAATACCCTGAGGAACAAAATGAAATTAATATAAGAATGATTTTGTTAGGTCAGAAGATAATGAGCTTGTCAAAAGACAATGTTGAGGACTCCCAAGAAGAGTCCGATGAAGAGTCCCAAGAAAAAGCGAGGTTAAGAACGGCTGTTATCAATGAGGATGATCTGGTTAATACAAAATTAGGGCCAGTAAAAGGCGATATAGAGATCCATGAGTTTGTTAAGACTGTTGGGATGGATCAGGTCGTGACGTCTCAAGAGGGAGGCGCGCATACAGATAGGCTTAAGACCCTTGAAGAGAGGGTAAAGGCAATAATGAAACAGTATGACACGCCTATTCAACAGCAACTTGCTTCACTAGAGGGCACAGCAGATCAAAAAGATATGGATTATTATAAAAAAATGATTATTAACATTAAAAATAGTGAGGGAAAAACGCCACTGGATTGTTTGGAGAACCGAAAGTCTGAAATTAATCGGCTATTCTCAACGCAATTGCAAGACATGGCCGACGGTAGCGACGAAGACAAAAGTGAGTTAAAAAAGAAATGGGCGAGCACACAACAGTTTATAAACGAATTAGAAAGGTGCTTGGAATCGTACGGTGCCACTAAAAATCAACGATCAGATCTATTTGGCTCTGAGTTAAGTGAGGTGGCGGGCGATTCAGGGACCCACCGCGATATTAAGACCTTTAGGATGGATCAAATGAGTGAGCTCCAAAAAGGGATTCAGTTTACTGGGTCTAGAGAAGACCTGGTAAAAACACTTAATGCGCCTAATCGTGAAAACAAACGTCCGCGAGATTGTCTGGCGGAGCGTATGTTTGAGATCGGAAGGGTATTTAGGCAGAATTATGAAGCGATCCAGGTGGCCGAAGCGCAAGGGTATCCTCAGACAGGCCGTATTAAAAAACTAGAAACGGCCTGGGCCACAATTAAAAGGTCACTGAGAAAAATTGATCAGCAGCTCAGGGACTTTGGGGGGATGCTTTCAGATCCACAACGTCTAGATATGGCCGGTAATCGGTGGCGCTTTGATCCTGAATCACGGCCCCTTAAAGAACAGACGATTTTTATTAGGAACCCATGGACAGGAATGGATATTCACTTTAGACCGGAAGAACAGGGTCAAAAAAAGACGGTACATTGCGTTGATCATCAGCTCAATTGGGCTGAACGGGAGGTCTCGCTGTTAGACACAGGCGAGCAGGGTGACCCTTATATATTGGTCCAGCATGTGAACGCATTTGATCTTAATACAGCCGTCCCAGGTCAATGGTACCAAGACAAGGCGGGACATCACTATAGAATCGATCCGAAATCACGGACCTTTGACTATTATGTTTCACCAGAGTGGGCAAAAGAAAATGGGGTGGTAGTGGAAGGTGCTTGTAATAAGGCGTCATATCATGCGGGTATTAATATTAAGGCGCCGTTTTATACAGTAACGGAAGAGGACGGAAAGATAAGCATTGGTCCGCGTGACAGGGGTGAGCAAGACAAGGATACGTCAACAAACGGAGCGGTATGGGCGCAGTTTATTGAAAATGCGATTGCTAGACAAGGCCGGTCCCGAACTTGATTCCTGGGATACCGGTGATGCGTCAACCCATTAAGATCTGACTATAAACGGACATATAAATGATAATCGGCCAGTCGGGTACTGGGCGTTCTGGTGAAGTAGGGCCGCCGACCCAAGTGATTGATATTGGCCCTGAGTATGGCTCTTTTTTGGGGTCCTGGCCGGCGAGCGCCGATTTTTTAAGCAGTACTTGTCGATGCGTTGATTATAAACATATTGGATGATAATCCCCGTAAATAGGGCTATGTGTCATGCTCGCGATCAATTTTAAGTGAATTAGTGATGAATGGGCGTAATTAAGGGCTGGTTTCGCGGATATGTGCGGGGGGGAGTTGAGAGAGGGGGGGGAGGGGTGTTTTTAAATGTTTAAAATTGGCTGAAAGTGGGTATGTATGGATAGTAGTGACTTATGGAATGGAGGTGAGGGTGCGGTGAGTTTGGTTAGTGGAGGAGATAGGTATAAAGTAGGTCCGGCTTCATCAAGGGGAGTCAATCATGGGAGGAAGCGTAGGTATCCGGCCACAGAAAGTGAAAGGAAAGATGTTGCCCATGCGTTATCTTCACAAAGGGTCAGATCTGCGCCAGCAGGAGCTAGTCGTAAAATGACTAGAGGTGTCCCGAAAGAAAGACCGAAAACTGCGGGAGAAGCAGCAGGGGCCAAAGAAAAAAAGAGTAAAGAAAAAATGCTCAAAGAAAAAAAGAGTAAAGAAGAAATAAAATTAGGGCGCTATGAAAGCACACAGAAAGAAGTAGAGGGTGATCTAGGAGATGTTAATAGATCGATCAAAGAAGTTAGGACCAGTATTAAAAAAACAGAAAGTAGAATTAACCAGTTAAAAAAAAATCCTGAAATTAAGACGGTAAGTAAAAGTGATACTGTTAATGTTCTTAATAGGAAAAAAAGAATACTAGAAAATAAAGTTAAAAAAAGGTTTATTTGGGGTAGAAATAAAAGAGAAAAAGAAATTATAGACATAAATTTTAAGATAGAAATAAGAGAACAGGAAGAGGAGTTAAAATCACTTAAGGGGAAATTAATGGATCTTAAAACTCAAAAGGAAACACATGAAAATCGAAAAAAGAGTGTTGAAGGCAATATAAAAAAACAAAACAAGAGAATAGAAGATCAAGAAAAGAGAATAGGTGAATTGCAGGGTAAAATAGACGGTGTAACAAAAAAAGAAGAAAAGTTAGCTAGATTAGGAAAAGATGAAAAAAATCTGTACGGAGAATTAAAAGAACTTAAAAGTAAGAAAAGGTATTTAGATGTCCAAGGGGTAGATTTGATTCGTGCAGGGGGCTTGGGCGGCTCTGAAGAGTATATGAGAATGCTAAATAAAAATCAAAGCCAAATAGAAAGTAAATTAGAAGAAATAAATGCTATTGAAATCAAAATAGGTGATTTAAATATTGAAATAGAGCAAGCACAACAGGAGTTAGATTCTATATAAGAGGAGATGAAACAATAAAAACAAAGAGATTTTGATTAATACGAAATTACCCATTCCCTTGAAAATACACGCAGGAAGTTTAATAGTCCTCCCATTCCTTGACGCTCAGACCCCTACTAAACTAAAATGGGACTGTGAATTAAGTTCAACTGTTGGAGGATGCGTTTTTAACCATGGCCCGATTACCTACTTGGCTCAAGCAATCGAAAGGAAAACTACGCTCCACAAGGGCATTATCAGAACGCTTGGACTTTAAAATGCCCAATACCATCTGCCAAGAGGCCCGATGTCCGAACCGGGCAGAGTGTTTCGAGAAGGGGGCCCTGACCTTTATGATCTTAGGGATCACGTGTACCCGAAACTGTGCCTTTTGTAGTGTCACCCACGGGACCCCGAACCCGCCCGACTTGAAAGAGTTAGACGAGATCTTACATACCATTGAACGACTCAAGTTACGATTTGTGGTCTTGACCTCACCGAACCGTGACGACTTGCCTGACGGTGGGGCCGGTCATTATGCCAGTATTGTAACCGGGATTAAGACCGCCTTTCCTGACGTTAAAGTCGAGGTGCTGGTCCCTGACTTTCAGGGCGAAAAGGCCGATTTGGAAACGGTCCTGGCCGCGAAGCCCCATGTCTTGAACCATAACGTGGAGACTGTGCCGTCCTTGTACCGGACCGTTAG
Organism: Actinomycetota bacterium; assembly: GCA_002716485.1. Taxonomy (GTDB): domain Bacteria; phylum Margulisbacteria; class Marinamargulisbacteria. The sequence continues at coordinate 6,543 of PBBE01000040.1, read as the reverse complement.
AAAAGGGTCCCTATTTGATCGGTCCTTGGCTGTTCTTAACATGGCCAAGACACTGGATCCGGGGGTCTTGACCAAGTCCGGGCTGATGCTAGGCTTAGGGGAAGAACGAGAGGAGCTATTGAGTACCTTTCAACAGATTCGGGACCAGAACGTGGATATATTGACCTTGGGTCAGTACTTGAAGCCAGATAAACAGAGTCACGATGTGATGAAGTATTATCCGCCTGAAGAGTTTGATGAGCTGAAAGAGGCGGCCTTAAAGATGGGCTATAAGTTCGTGTTCTCAGGGCCCATGATCCGAAGTTCATATTTAGCAGAACATATCTTTCATGATACAATTCTAACATCATGAACACCATTTTTTGGGGGATGCTCGCCTTGGCGTATCTGGTAGGGTCAGTCCCATTTGGGGTCCTGGTCGCACGTACCCAACAGGTGGATTTACGTCAAAATGGGTCCGGTAATATCGGGGCCACCAATGTCTATCGTGTCATGGGGAAAGGGTACGGGGTCTTGGTCTTTGCCTTGGATTTTGGGAAAGGGCTGGGAGTGACGGTACTGGCCATGCACCTGTTTGGGGAGCCCTGGCAGCATGTGCTTGTGGGCTTGACGGCCATATTGGGGCATAGCTTTTCGGTTTTTGTGAGATTTAGGGGCGGGAAAGGCGTGGCGACTGGGATCGGTGTGATTGCAGCGTTGAGCCCCTTGACGTGTTTGATTGTGCTTAGTGTGGCGGCGCTGATGCTCAAAGTGACCCGGATCGTGTCCCTGACTAGCATGAGCGGTAGTGTCTTGGTACCGGTCATAATGTACCTGCTCGATGCGCCACTCGCCTATGTGATCATGACCGCTGTGATTGCCGTATTACTCATTATCCGTCACAAAGATAATATAAAGCGACTTTTAAATGGGACTGAACATCAATTCTGAATATAAGATTGCCATGATCGGGGCCGGGGCTTGGGCCTCGACCATTGCCCAGCTCTTGGCAGAAAATGGGGCCCAGGTCCGGATTTGGACCCATCGGGCGGATCTGGCCGATCATATTAACCAGACCCGTCAGCATGACCATAAGTTACCTGAAATTAGGTTCCATGAGCGGGTCTATGCCAGCCCTAAGCTCGAGTCGGTGCTTGATGGGGTCCAGGCGGTGGTGATGGGGGTGGCGTCACCGTATATCCAGGTCGCAGAACAGGTGGCTGAGCTATGTCCGTCGGGCATGCTGGTCTTGTCCTTGACCAAGGGCCTGGTCGCCGAACAGGAGCGCGGGTCAGAGTACCTGGAAAGGGTCTTACCTGCACCTAAACTAGCCATTTTATCTGGCCCGAACTTGGCCAAAGAGATTGCCTTAAAGCAGCCCGCTACTAGTGTGGTGGCCGCTAAGGACCCGGACACGGCGCGCTTTTTTCAAGAGCGGGTCAGTAATGACTGTTTTCGGGCCTATACTAGCGCTGATGTGGTGGGTGTGGAATTGGGTGGGATATTAAAAAATTGTATAGCCATTGCGGCGGGATGTGTGGATGGCTTGGGATTGGGTAGTAATACCAAGGCCGCGTTGATGACCCGTGGCTTACAGGAGATGATCCGGTTCGGGATGGCCAATGGGGCCGAAAAGAATACATTTTTTGGCTTGTCGGGGCTCGGGGACTTGATTGCGACTTGTGGCTCTAATTTGAGCCGAAACTATCAGGTCGGATATCAGGTCGCGAAAGGGAAGCGCTTATCGGATATTCAAACCCAGTTGAATTCAGTTGCAGAAGGGGTCCGGGCCTGTAAATTGGTGACGAAAAGTGCCCAGGAAAAGGGGATAGAGTTACCGATTATTTCGGAAGTGTACCGGGTCTTGTATGAGGATGCGTCGCCGTTGGATGCCATCCAGCGATTGATGGCACGGGATTTGAAAGAAGAGTAGATGAGGGCCGAAGCGAATCGCTTTCAGGGGCTTCGTTTGGTCAGTGACGCTGGGCTGATGGCCATGGCATTGGTATTGGCCTATATATTGAAGTTTAAACGGGCCATGGTCCAGTTATTCTTTTTTGATATGCCTGGCGGGACAGTCTATTCCCACGCTCAAATTGAAGCGTACTTGGATATGGGGGTCGCAGTTGTGCTCTTATCGGTGTTGTTTATTGCGTTATTAGGGGGATATCGGCCTAAGGTGGGGGTCATGGCCTTGATCGATGAATGGGTGGTGGTACTTAAAGGGGTGGCGATGGCGAGTATGGCCATTATGTCATTGACCTTTTTTTATGAGTTTGTACCCGAGTCCAGAAGTGTGATGCTGTATACCTGGCTCTTGGGCAGTATGGGCCTTTGTTTGGGGAGAGGGGTATGGGCCATGATAGAGTCGCTGTTCCTGAAGAAGGGCTTCGGTTGTGAACGGACCGTGATTATTGGCGCGGGAGCCTTGGGCCAGAACTTGGCGGAACGCTTTTTGTTATACCCGACCTATCGTCGACAGTTGAAGGGCTTTTTAGATGATCAGCGGCCTGAAAAGTGGCATTATCATCTCCAAGATGATCGGCATTATTTGGGAACGGTTTCGGAGTTGGAGCGGGTCTGTCAGGAACAGTCGCTTACTGAAGTGATCGTGGCCTCAGAACGGGTCAGTCAGTCAGAATATAAACAGATTGTCGGGTATTGTGAAGGCAATCAAATTGCGGTTTCTATGGTCTCTGAGGCGTCCATGGCCATCCCAGGTAGTGTGTCTGTCATGGCGTTGGATGGGCTGGTCTTTTTGGTGAATAAACAAGTGTCATATGGGGGTGGAAAGGTGATGAAACGGGGCATGGATGTCCTGTTGGCGCTATTAGGGTTGTGGCTGTGTTGGCCCATTATGGCCGTGATTGCGGTGATGATTAAGGGGGGCAGTCAAGGGCCGGTATTTTATCGACAGGAACGGGTCGGGAAGAACGGAGCGACCTTTCAAATGATCAAGTTTCGGACCATGGTCCATAACGCGGAGCCGGAAGGGCCGGTCTATGTATCCGATGGCGATGAGGACCGTTATATTCCAGGTGGGAAATTTCTAAGGCGATTTTCCTTGGATGAGTTGCCCCAGTTGATAAATGTCATTAACGGAGAGATGAGTGTGGTAGGGCCGAGGCCCGAGCGGCCGTTTTTTGTAAGTAAAATAAGTGAAAACTTAGCTCATTTTCCCTTGCGTCACCAAGTGAAGCCCGGGATTACTGGCTGGGCGCAGGTCAATGGTAGGGGGGTATTGACCCGTCAAAGTGACCAGAAGCTTAAATATGACCTTTATTATATTCATCACTGGTCCTTGGTTTTTGATATTAAAATACTCTTGTTGTCGGTGATGGTGGTGCTACGGGGCGAAAATGCCCATTAGTTTGGTGGCCTTTGGAGGGACTTTTGACCCGTTACATTGGGGCCATATAGCGATGCTAAAGAGCGTGGTTCGGGTCCCGTCGATCGAAACGGTGCGGATTATTCCGAACCGAATGCCGACCCATAAGGGACCATGTGTCGCCTCAAGTAAAGATCGGTTGGCCATGTTGGCTGCGATGCAGGGACAGTGGCCGAACCGAGTGGATGGCTCGGTCTACTATCAGATTGATACCCAAGAGCTGGACCGCTCTGAAGACTCGTATACCTACCTAACAGTAGCGGCCTTGGATCGGGAGCTGAAGGGGCCTTTTTATAGGCTCTTAGGTTCAGATAGCCTTTTTTCATTGCATACCTGGAAAGAAGTGGGGCGGGTGTTGGAAAAGGTCCATTTTTTAGTGGCGGCCCGGTCTGAATTTGATCGGCAGGAATGGCAGCGCTATTATCAGCGGTACTTGAATGGGGTGCCGGAGTCCCAGTTTGTGTTTTTGGATCATCAGATTAACAGCGTTGCATCACGAGAGATTCGGAAGGGGCTTGGGGATGCAAGTAAGAGGATCGGGCTTGAACGGCAGGTGCCTGGGCCCGTGGCACAGTATATTCAAAGACATGGCCTGTATCAGGGTCATAAGGAGGACGAATAATGGGAATGCCAGTCATTGGTCTGACGGGACGGGTCGGGGTCGGGAAATCCTGGGTGTTGGCGCAGTGGGTATCACAGGTCGATATCTGGCAGGTGGAATTGGATTTGGTGGGGCATGAGGTCTTGAGAATGGAGGCGGTAATCCAAAAAATTGGACAGCGGTTTGGGGACGGGGTCTTGGATAAGGACGGGCAAGTGGATCGAAAGCGATTGGGTGGGATTGTTTTTCAAGATGAAGGGGCTAGAAATGATTTGAACCGGATCGTGCATCCCCTTATTAGACAGACCGTGACGCAGATGCTGGCTGGAGAGAGAACACGGGCTGGGGTGATCGTGGGGGCTGTGATCCATGAGATTGACTTGGCGCAGTATTGTGATCAGATGGTTGTGGTGGATGCCAGTGATGAGGATATTGAACGATATGCACCGCAACGGGCCCATATCCGGCATGCCCAAGCCAGCCGGGACTGGTATCTGGGGCAGGCGGATCATCGGATTGTGAATGGGTTTGATGGGACGGTACAAGAGCGGGTCCGGACACTTGGAGCGGTACTATTTAAAGGGCAGTAAGGGCGGGGGGTCAGCAGATAAAAAATGGGCTTTATTTATCCTTGACAGCTTTGCTATAATGAAGGTTACTGGAATCGGTAGTGGTTGCTTTGGGTTTGGAGGGGCGTTTCGCGATTCATATGGACGTGGAAAAAGCGGGGGCTGAGTCGAAAGCAATGGTACGGATACAAGTTTCTAAAAAGGATGTGGGATCGCATTGGGGACCTATGATTTGGTATTAAAGCAAGTGAAATTGCAGTCAGAAAATCAGGGGCAGAATTTTTTAGCGGAAGCAAAAGAGGCCATATCAGCGGGTGATACGGGACAAGCGAAAAAGAAATTGATTTTGGCCATTGAGGCCTTTCAGTTAATTTTGAATACCAAGCCTTACTGTCGGATCTCTCGGCAAGGGATTAATGAGACATGGAGCTATTTGGGGCAGATCTATTTTGTGGAGGGGAGCTTGGACTATGAGAAGCGATTGGAAGAGGCGATCGAGAAACATCAAGAGACTTTTTTACCGAATGTGATCAAGAATTTTGTGGTGGATAGCTTTGTCGGGAAAGATTGGAAACGGCAATGTGAAGGGAAGTTTGGCGGTCACAAGCCCATGGACTTGTCTTGGAAACAGTTTTATTTTGAGAATGAACAGGCCTTGGAGAGCTTGAAGAGCGATGAGGACCAGATATTTTGGAGTATTGAGAATGGGCATAACCAATACCTACAGTTTGTATTGGATGGCCGGAAGAAGAAGACGGGCTTGAAAGGGGTCCTAAATGAGGATCAGGAGTCTTGCCTGGAACGGGGGATTAAGCGCGGTAATAGTGATATTATTCGGCAATTGGTCGAGTATGGGGTCAATGTGAATGAGAAAGGGCGAGATAAATGGACGCCCTTACATTGGGCGGTCCTGATCGGGGATATTGTCTCGGTGCGATTGTTACTGGATAAAGGGGCGAAAGTGAACGTGAAGAATGACCAGGCGGTCATGCCCATCCATATCGCTGCATATAAAGGGAGCCAAGATATTATTGAGCTGCTCATAGAGAAAGGCGCGCGATTGAATACCTTGGATGCCAAGAAACTGAGCCCGCTTCATTATGCCGTGTATCGGAACTACTTGAATGTGATTGAGTTGTTGCTTGAAAATGGCGTTAAATTGAATCATCAAGATGAGAATGGGATCGGGGTTCTACACTGGGCCTGTTATCATCAGCTGAATAATGTCGTGCAGTTATTGATTGAGAAAGGGGCGAAAGTCAACTTGGTAGATGACCTGGATCGAACGCCTCTCCATTGGGCCGTTCAAGGTGGGAACTTGGAAGTGGTGACGCAGTTGCTCGGTCATGGGGCAGATATTAATCGTGAGGATCGGTTTTCGGATAAGCCGATGAAGTTGGCGGCTAGTTTGGGGGAGTCGGGGATAATGAGTGTGCTCTTCGAAAAGGGCGCTCGTTAGGTTAGGAGCCGGTTCTTGAACTTTAGGAGTCGGTTCTTGAACTGATTAGCAGCCCCATGCGCTCAGTCGTTTAGATTAACTAAACTTCCTTCGCGCCTGGAACTGCTACTCAGCCCAATAACCGGCTCCTTTTGGGTTGTGACGTCGCGTTGCTCGTCGTTGCTCGTCGCGTCGCTCGTCGCTCGTCGCGTCGCTCGTCGCTCGTCGCTCGTCGCTCGTCGCGTCGCTCGTCGCGTCGCTCGTCGCGTTGCTCGTCGCGTTGCTCGTCGCTCGTCGCTCGTCGCTCGTCGTTGCTTGTCGTGTTGCTTGTCGCGTTTTTTGTTGGTTTTTTTTGTAGGGGGTGAGAAGAAAAATTTTTAAAATGAAATTTTTTGGTGGGTGGGTACGCTAAATATATGTTCTAGGGAATTTTAGATTAATATTAAAAATTAAAAAGGAGGGGGGACATATGATCAAGTTAACAAATATCGCTAAAGCCATTATCATCAGTATCATCGCTGTGATCATGGTCGCTGGATCTGCCCAGGCCGCCCCTCTTAATGTTCAT
>PBBE01000039.1 GCA_002716485.1 Actinomycetota bacterium | reverse complement strand
TATTATCTGGTGATCGTTATTTTGGTGATGATAAATCTGTTATCGCTGGGTTTGGTTTGATTGCCAAATATCAATACAATAGCGCCTCGCCTTGGCTTTTAGGTAAAATGGGTATTTGGGCAGTCATCGCCATTGTAGCACCCATCATTGCCAAACGGGCCCATTCTCTGACTCGGCCTGCTTTTTATACGGTATCGACCCTTTTCTTTCTTGCCGTGACCTTGGTCGTTTTTCGATAAGCCTTAATTAGGCTGAATCGCTTTGGGTTGTAAATAACTGTAATTGGGTCATGCCATTGGGTAGCCCCGCATTCGCTTGGGCTTCCACACAGTTTAATATCTCCTCAGCCTCTTTGAGGACACCCATGGGTAAGCCTGCCATCTTGGCCACATGAATGCCATAACTTTTATCGGCTGGGCCAGGCAAACACTCATAGGTAAATGAAATGCCTGTGGCATCTTCCCGGATCCCCATATGATGGTTCACTAATCGAGGTAAGCGGTCATTTAATTGGGTTAACTCATGGTAATGGGTCGCAAACATACACTTGGCTTTGATACGGTCATGGATATCGCTGGTCACTGCCGCTGCGATACTCATGCCATCATACGTAGAAGTCCCTCGACCAATTTCGTCCAATAAGATAAAGCTATGTGAGCTCGCTTCATTTAAGATCATGGCCGTCTCGATCATTTCCACCATAAACGTAGACTGGCCGCTAAATAAATTATCCATGGCCCCGATTCGTGTATATAAGGCGTCGATAACACTTATCTTGGCCTCACTGGCCGGTATAAAACTACCGATCTGGGCCATGACCATACTCACCGCCACTTGGCGCATCAGGGTCGATTTTCCGGCCATATTAGGGCCTGTGATTAACATGACCTGAGATGAGGCGTCCATATGAATGTCATTGGGGACCACTGTATGGCCGCCTTGTTGCTCTAGAACGGGATGACGGGACCCTTTTAATGACAATACCTGCTGTTCTGCTGCGACGAGTTGGGGTCGACAATATTGGTTCTTTTGGGCCACATTGGCCAGGGACTGGACCACATCAAGTTGTGCCAAGGCCTCGGCCAATTGACTTAAAAGGGGTAAGCACCCCTTAATCACCTCAACCACTGATAAATAAAGCTCATATTCCAACTGCTGTTGCTTATCTTCACCATTTAATAAAATGGTCTCTTTTTCTTTTAGTTCTGGGGTAATATAACGTTCGGCATTGGTCAGGGTCTGTTTTCGGATATATTCTTCAGGGACTTTGTCGACCTGGGTATTGGAAATTTGGAAATAGTAGCCAAAGACCTTATTGTAGCCTACTTTGAGGCCATTAATCCCGCTTCTTTCCCGCTCTTTGGCCTCTAGGCCCTGGATCCAGGCCTTAATGTCACTAAAGGATTGGACCAGTTCATCTAACTCAACGGAAAAGCCCGGTTTAATAATACCGACCTGTCGGACCGAAGACGGGGCCTCGTCCTCGATGGCACGCTCAAGTGTGTCTCGTAGTTGGGCCAATGGGCCACTGGGGTCCGATAAGGCCTGACAAGCCTGGCCACATGCGTTTAAATAAGGGTCGTTCACTTGATCTAAAATATGGGGCAGCTCTGTTAAGGCTTGTAGTGACTGCTTTAAGGCCAAGCAATCTTTAGGGTTATGTCGATCAGAGACAATTCGGGCCACCAGTCGTTCCAAGTCATAAACCTGCTTGAGGACCTCTCTAATTTCTTCTCGGGTCAATAAATCACCTTTTAGGGCCGCTACTGCGTCTAAGCGTTGGTTAATTTCAGAGACCTGGGTCAATGGCTGACGCAGTAACTGATTCAAATAGCGTGCCCCCATCGCCGTTTTGGTATGATTCAGGACCCAAAATAAGCTCCCTTTTTTATTTTGGTCTTGTTGGCGTTGGACCAACTCTAAGTTTCGGATACTCACCGGGTCTATTTTTAATCGCCCGGCTTGCTGGATGGCCATCAGTCGCCTAATTTGGGGTAATTGATGTTTCTGGGTCTGAATTAAATATTGCATAATGGCCCATGCGGCCGGCGCGGCCATTAATTGCTCTGTGACCCCAAAGCTGCCCAAATCCTGGACCTTAAAGTGGGCACAGAGCTCTTCTATGGCCCGGTCCTTGGACAAGCTTGGGTACTGACTTTGTAATACCGACATATCCGCCCAGTCCAAGTGATGATTGGGGAGTAATATCTCTTTGATTTGGAGACGGTTAAGATGGCTTTTGGCCGAGTCAAGGCCCTTGAAGACCCCTAACCGAAATTCACCGGTACTAATATCTACATAGGCGACCCCTACCTTGTCAGCGCTTGCAGATACACAAATCGCCGCCAAATAATTATTCTCTTGGGCAGATAAAACAGAGTCTTGCATGACTGTTCCCGGAGTAATGACTTGGACCACTTCTCTTCGGGTGATCCCCTTTGCTTCATTGGGCGCTTCGACTTGTTCACATACCGCCACTTTAAAGCCCTGTTGGATGAGTTTAGTGATATAGGACTCGCTGGCATGATGAGGGATGCCACACATTGGGACCCGGTTCTCGTCTTTTCCTCGCCCCGTTAAGGTCAACGATAAGGCCTTGGCTGCCACCGTGGCATCATCAAAGAACATTTCATAAAAGTCGCCCAAGCGAAAAAATAAAATGGCATCTTGGTGATCCGCTTTAATGGCTTGGTATTGCCGCAACATGGGCGTGCTTGCCGCCGCACTCTCGTTCATTATCGGATCTGGACAGGAAGTTTCTGGGTCACAAACTCACAAAACTTCTCATGGGCACGGTTCACCTTATCGTCAGATAAGGTCCCGGACTGTTGTTGATAGGTTAATCGAAATGCCAAACTCACATGATCAGGCCCTAATTTTTCAGATTCAAAACGATCAAATAAGACCAATGATTGGGCCAACTTGGGTTTAAATTTTATTAAGACGGATTCCACCTCTTCATAAGTCAGACTTTTGGGAACCAGTAAGGCAATATCTCGACTCGTGGACGGGTACTTGGAAATGGGACTAAAGACCGTTGTGACCTGGGCCATGGCGGCCATGGCATCCAATGACACACTAAAGTAGCCCACTTCATTTGCCCCATCCAGGCCTTGGGTCTGTTGGGGATGTAACAAGCCAATCACACCGATAGGGGTCCCTTGACACATTAACTGACCTGATAACTTGGGATGCAAATAGTCCGGTCGATGATCGCTGCTAAGGGTGATTTTTAAGCCCAGCACCTCTCCTAAGCGCTCCACTAACCCTTTTAACAAGGGCATACTGACTTGATTACTGGCCTGATTGGCCACTGAATAAGTATGATCGATCCAAGGGCCGACTAATAACCCGGCACAAAAACATGTCTGTATGGGACCGTCTTTTCCTTTTGCGAAGCCATTGGCGATCTCATAAATTTTTAAATCAGGTTGCTGACGTTGTCGATTGAATCGAAGGACCCTAAGTAGTGACGCTAATAAATGTGGCCGTAATACCGATTCATTGACACTTAACGGGTTCTGGATCTGGTAACATGACTCGGCCGAATCGCCCAAGGCCTCGATCTCAGCTTTTGATACCATCGGATAGGTCACCGACTCAGAAAAGCCCTGATGAATTAAAAACGTACTTAGTTTACTCTTAAGCTGACTTAACGGCGGGGCTTTTTCAATAAAAGGCGCACCGTTGGGCCACTGATCTTCAATGCTCTGGATCCCTTCTATTCGTAAAATTTCTTCTGCCAAACACGGCCATTCACTTAAATCACGTCGACGCCAACTCGGAACACTGGCCTTGGCCCCTTTAATCTGGATACCTAACTTACTTAAAATATCGCTCATTCGCTTCTTCGGTATCTGACTACCTAATAAGTGATTAATTTGATCGGCATCAAAGGGGATCTCACGCGGCTTAAATATCTCATGGGTCTCTGATCTTGACTCAGACAGACCAGAAATACCCGTCGCACCCGCCCACTCTTCATAGAGACGTGCAGCGCGATCTGAGGCCCGCTTGACCAGATCAATATCCACCCCTTTTTCAAAACGAATGGCACTTTCAGTTCGTAAATCATGACGGGCAGCAGTCCGACGTACCGTGGTCGGATCAAAAAAAGCAGATTCTAAAATTAGGGTTTGGGTCTCTTCGGTCACTTCACTGTCTTTTCCGCCCATCACGCCACCTAAGGCCAAAGGCCCCTGCTCAAGGGCAATCACCATATCTTCGTCTGATAAGTCCCGTGACAAAGGGTCGCCTGCGTCTGCATCCAAGGTCAGTAATTGCTCTTTGGCTTGGGCATAACGGACCTGAATGACTGCGTCATTAATATGAGCCGCATCAAAGGCATGAAGCGGCTGACCTAATTCTAATAAGACATAATTGGTAATATCGACTAAATTATTAATGGGTCGAATCCCGACCAACTCTAATCGCCGAGACATCCATAATGGACTGGGCCCAATCTTTAGCCCCTCGATCTTTCGGGCCGTATATAAAGGGCATCGCTCAGGGATCTGAGTCTCTAACTGAATCGACGCTTGTGTTAAGGGTTGTTGAATCTTGTCATCAATTTCTTCTAATTTCACCGATAAGATACTGGCAATATCTCTGGCCAAGCCATAAATACTCTGACAATCGCCCCGATTCGGTAAAATGGCCACATCTAAAATGGCATCTTTTAATGACGCATAAGCAATAAAATCAATACCCACAGGGGTTTGAGGGTCCAAAATCCAAATCCCATCGGCCTCTTCTGCTACCCCCAACTCTACTTTGGAACATAGCATCCCAAAACTATCTACCCCTCTCAAACTGGCCTGAGTAATGGCTTTTCCAGCGGCAATTACTGAGCCTGGATAACAGACCGGCACAATATCTCCCACTGAAATATTACTGGCCCCGGTCACAATTTGATGCTTCTTTTTGCCATCACTGACCTGTGTAATCACCAATCGATCTGCATTTGGATGGGGCTGAATCTCTTCAATTTTTGCCGTTTGAATCCCCTCTAGCTTTTCGCCAATATACTCGATTCCTTCCACTTCCAAGCCTGCCAAATTGAGCCGTTCGGCCAATTCATCTGCAGAGATCTGAATATCAACCCATGTTTTTAACCAAGAAAGAGGGAACTTCATCCGATATATCTCCTTTTAAAATTGACGGATAAACCGTTGGTCATTCTCATAAAATAATCGAATATCAGGGATCTGATACTTGAGCATGGCAATCCGCTCAACGCCGACCCCAAAAGCAAAGCCACTCACCTGGTCCGGGTCATAACCTACATACCGAAACACATTTCGATTGACCATTCCTGCCCCTAAAATTTCCATCCACTGTTTCTGGGTCTTACCGTCTTTAACCACTTCAAAGGCCACATCTACTTCCACTGACGGCTCTGTGAAGGGAAAATAACTAGGCCGAAACCGGATCTCTCGATCGTCACCAAACAGGGCCCTTAAAAAAAATGATAAGGTGCCTTTTAATTGGGCAAAGTTAACATCTTTATCCACATAAAGTCCTTCAATTTGATGAAAGACTGGTGAATGACTCACATCTGCATCACATCGATAGACTTTTCCTGGCGCTAAAATACGAATGGGAGGTGCCTGTGACTTCATGGTCCGAATTTGGACCGGAGACGTATGGGTTCTTAATAAATGGGTCGCATCTAAATAAAAGGTATCGTGCATATCTCTTGCTGGATGATCGTCTGGGATATTTAATGCATTAAAATTATGGTCTTCATTTTCAATTTCTGGCCCCTCTTTTACTTCAAAGCCTAACCCAGCCAAAATATCAACAATTTCGTTTTGAACTTGGCTAATGGGGTGCTGATGCCCCTGTTTAACACGCTGTGAAGGTAGGCTAACATCCCGATCATCATTGTCAATTTCTTGTTCAAGCTGGTTTTGAGAAAGGGCTATTTTTTTATCTTGGATCTGTTGGAGTAGACGTCCTTTTAATTCATTGGCCAGTTTCCCCATCATCGGCCGCTCTTGTTCAGATACTGATTTTAAATTTTTTAATAGGTCCGTTAAGGCGCCTTTTTTACCCAATAAATCAATCCGCACTTGTTCCAAATCAGCCATGTTTTTGGCCGTTTCAATTTGTTGTTCGGAGTCAACTTGAATTTGATTGATCACTTGCTTCATAGTAAAAATAGGATCCTTGTCGATACGTTATTCCCTTATTGTATTCGAGAACCAAATTGAAAGTAAAGAGGAAAGCCGTTCATACTCCTATTTTATTTCTACTGAATGGCCTCATAGCCCCAGCGTCCAGTAAGCGTGGCCCTTTCAAAAATTTGAATTTTCTTGCAATTTATAGTACACTTATTACGTATAAAAAAAGGGGTAAGTTATGATACTTGTGATGGAGACGCTTAGTACGGCTCACTTGGATCAACTTAATCTTCAGATCTCATCTTCAGAGTACACGTGTGTTTCTTATGAAGATCAATTTGAAGAAGACGCGACACAAATGCGTCAAAAGTTGGGCCTAATGGGTGATTTATTTACTGACATCAACATTCAAACAATTACACTTTAGTGGTGGGACATTGATTTCTCCCTACTACTACTAGGAGGGGTTCTATGAAATCAAAGTTTGTCTCAATTTTAACGCCATCCGGTGGCTTAAACGCTGATATTAAAATTATATTATCTGATTTACCGACACTCCACTCTGTAAGTGATATTCATGCGTATGCCGAGACACAGCAATGCCAATATTCGCCTGATGAAATTACCCTTCTTCAACAATCGGTCAAAGAGGCGTCCTTTTTAGCCATTGAAAAAGCAGCGGTTGCCTTATATCAATTCTACCGACTCAGTAACCAATGGGATTCCTTTGGCTCGGATCATATTAACCTAGGATTTTTCCAAATTCTTCTTCAAACCCCCGCCAATGCACCGATTAGCCCTGACGACACCATGGCCTTTTATGAGACTTTTGAGACTCGCCTTACCCAGTATCAACTTCAAGATCAGACCCAAGATCAACTCCTTCACTTTTTTAACACCTTCTCCTTTGAGTTTTTAGGTCTTCGTATCTCTAGCTCAAACCCTGAACATATTAATTTAATCTTTAAATTTTTAATGATTGACCGTGCCCTTCTTACTGGCATCTATGATAATCGCAAACTCTTTATTTTAGCTAAAACTAAATCAGGTAAAAAGTCAGGTCAGTTTGTCTGTTTTATCAAAAAAGAACTCATGAGGACGCCTAATGCCATTCTGGCCATGGCTGCTTTTAATAGTGCTCACTCTCGCGAACTATGCCTAAGAGAAGATGCATTAAGAACCATTTTTTATCAAAAATGGGCCCCTGTTTTTGGGACTAAGCAGCGATATACGCTTACCCCAGAATTCAGTATTTCTGAAGGAATCAAATCCCATGCACTCTCGCTATTTAACGTCACTTCTTCCGAGGAATTAGACGCGATTAAAGGCCAACTTATCAAAGATGTGGGAGAAACAGTGATCTATCATGAAATTGGTCATATTGTGGTCCAAAATGATATCTTACCGACTGAGGTTTGCCCCTTATTTGAATCCACCCAGGTCTTTGGCGATAATATTTTATTAACTTTATTAGAAATCATGGCTGATTTTTCACCTACATTTAACCAAACCAAAGGGGCCTTTCAAAACATGGTCGATGTGAATCAAGAAGACCCCACTCGTGCCACCCGCTTATTTTACCTGTATTTATCTGATATTTGGTTTTATGATACACCTGACACCTTCATGTACCCCTACTCTGATATCTTGTCATTAACTTTATTACGCTATATTAATGATGACCTATCTATTAATTTTAAAAAGATTCAATTCGATCTTCAATTTGATCCTGCTACCCCCAATCAACCCAATGGCAAAAAAAGCTTGGTATCATTTTTCTTTAAAACCGCTACGACCAATGCCACATTACTAAGGAACCTAATTGAGTCACTGCCCTTTAAAATCAATAATAATGAACGTGACTATGCGTATATTAAGAAACTGGTCCAGTATAACTTCACTCAATCCAATACGATTATTAATGAAGAGTCTTATCACTTTCTAACCAAATTCTGGACCGTGATGATGCATAATATTATTGAATTTACAGACCAAAAATCTGAGATCATGCATTTTTTTGAAACGGAACAACAACGATTCATCAAACAACTATTTGTTTTTTCTGCTGGTAAAGCAACCGCCGAGCAATATCAATTTGATCACCGTCAATATATCTTTGACCGTTTTATCAGCCTTGAACTAAGTCAATAATGATCACTGATTCTGTTATTTTTACTATTGAATCAGCCCCTGTATCAACTAACATTGAGCCGGCGCTTTTGGAACGGGTTTGTTCGGCCTTTACCCATAAAACACCCCTGATCCTTAACGATGATGAAAAAACCGAGCTTTGCCGTTATGCATCGGATACCCTTTCTTCCCAACTGTTGCGCTTGGCATTAATCCAATACCGATACTTCTGTCTCACCCAAGAGTGGGGAGAAATTGGAGAGCCCCAAATCCAAATGTCTTTTTTAAGACAACTTCTTTCTTTGAGCCCAGATACTCCCCCTAGCTCAGATCATCTATCGCTATTTAATCAATCGCTTCTTATGCTTTACCAAAAATTTTCAATTGATGCACTTTCTGCTGAAGATCTTAAACATAAGATAGACACCTTTTGCTTTACGCTACTTAACATAGACATCCCGTTCCAATTATCACACAAGGTCAATGAGCTGCTTTCTTTATTTACAGATACATTGTTTCTACAAGCGGGATTTTATGGCACTCAAATTGAGTTTATTTTAGGAACCGGGACCCATCGTATGATTGGAGACTATCATGTTCGCTACTTTCATACTGAGCTTATTAAAAGCGCTAATACTATCCCTGCCATGGCTGCCGTGATCGGTAATAAAGAAATCTTTGTTCGATCTGATGCGCTAGAGACCATTTTTTACATGAAATGGATATCTTCATTCAATACCCCCCCATACCTGCAACTTGATTTATACCCTGAAATGACTATTTCAGCTGCAATTAAAGACCAAACACGACACTTATACCATGCCAAAACATCGGCTTTATTAGCACAAGCCAAGACTGTCTTTCTATCTGATCTAGCTGATAACGTCACCCACCATGAGATCGGGCATGGCATTATTCAACATCATCAATTATCGCCCTACCTTTCAGCATTAGGAGAAGCCTCTCGTGTTTTTAAAGAAAATATCTTTACGTCCCTACTTGAAGTATTGGCAGACCTTGCCCCAGCCCATCAGGCACTTACAGGGACCTTAACCTACCTGTGCCAGGAATCCAAAACAGACCTAACTCGTGCAACACGGATGTTCTGGATGTACTTATCTGACGTCTGGTTCTTTGATACGGATGACCAATTCATGTATGAGTATAGCGCCATATTAGTCTTTATTATGAGCCAATATATTCGCGCTGAATCCTATATTGATTTTGACCAATTAAACCAAGACCTGCTCTCAACAGACCAAAGCGACTCAAACACGCTTATACAACGTCTTATTCAGCTCACTAATGAGGGTCTTGAACAACTTCTTTTAATATTAAAAAATGCGCCATACTCTATTCAAACTCAACCGGTAGACTTTGAGCAATTTAAACAGCATATTAAGGCGAATAACGAGGAAACCTTTTCGTCATTAAGTAAGTATGAAAAAGACTCCTTTTTATTTTCAGAAGTGATTAAAGCGGCCACTCACTCATCAAAAACGGCCCAAAGGCTGGAGCACCTTATCTTGGATACTCAGTCCAAGACCATTCAATGTCTTAGTGACTACTACAATATCCGCCCACTTCAAACGATTTCGGATATTCAATCGTATTTATATACAACCGCTGCTAGTGTGTTAATCCCTAGTAATCTGTCTCAGTAATCCCTTTTATTTATAAACAGATCGCTGGGTTAACGCCTTTAATAACTCCGGATCTTCTAATAGCTTTCCGGTCCCTCTTGCCACACAATTTAAAGGGTCATCTGCCCGATGGACCACAATATGAGTTTCTTCATATATCCGACGATCCAAGCCGCTTAACAAGGCCCCTCCACCTGTTAATGTAATCCCTGATTTGGCAATATCTGCGGATAACTCAGGAGGCGTTATTTCAAGGGTTAATCGAATTGTTTCGATGATCATCGATATCACCTCCCCTAATACCTCTCGAATTTCTTCTGACGTAATACTCACTGTTTTAGGAAGCCCGCTCACCAAGTCTCGGCCTTTAATATTGATTTTCTTCTCTTGATACAACGGATACGCAGAACCAATATCCATTTTGATTTGCTCGGCCATTCGCTCCCCTACCAATAAATTATATTGCTTTCGGCAATGGGCAATAATAGACTCATCGCATTTATCACCGGCCATTCGAATGGACCTACAATGAACCACTCCTGATAATGATAAAACACCCACTTCGGTGGTCCCTCCGCCGATATCAACCACCATGGCCCCCTTGGGCTCCTTAATGGGAATCCCAGCCCCAATTGCAGCCGCAACGGGTTCATCAATCAATAAGGTCTCCCTGGCGCCAGACTGTGTTGCTGCTTCAATCACCGCCCGCCGCTCTACGTCCGTGATCCCCCAGGGAACACCGATTAATACCTTAGGTCGCCGCCACTGTGTCGACTCATTGACTTTCTGAATAAATAACTGAATCATTTTTTGAGCAACAGTAAAATCTGCAATTACCCCGTCTTTCATTGGTCGCATTGCGACAATATGACTTGGGGTCCGGCCAATCATCTCATACGCATCTTGACCAATGGCCAATATTTCTTTGGTCTTTTCATCAAATGCGACCATAGAGGGGGCACTCAATAAAATGCCGTCACGATTTGAAAATACCACTGTATTTTTAGTGCCCAAATCAATACCTATATCTTGCGGCATACACCGTCTTATGATTTTTTTGATGCTCATTATAGTTATCATTCTAGCCTTAGTACCTTTGAAAGTAAATGGCAGCTCCTGATTGGCACCCCTATTTAGTGACTTAGTTGCTGAATCAAAGACTTCACACAATGGACAGGTAAGCCCATGACGGTTTCAAAAGAGCCGTTTACTTCTCTTAAAAACCCCTCTGGTAATTCCTGGATCCCATATGCTCCGGCTTTATCAAACGGTTGATAGTCCTGAATATAAGCAGTGATCATCTCTGGGCTTAATGGAGAAAAACTTACCTTGGCCTTATCTGTTCGACAGCGATACTTATCAGTGATTGTATTCAATATACAGACCCCCGTGATCACCTCATGTGTATTTCCAGAAAGCGCGGTTAAAAAAGAAAGCGCTTCTTGTTGGTTTCTAGGCTTTCCTAAACAGTGGTTATCCAACACCACAATGGTATCTGCCGCTAAAATAAGCCCTTGATACTGGGCCTTTGATGCCACTGCTTTTTCATAGGCCAATGCTCGCAAAGCGCCCAGTAGGCTTAATGGCGGCGACTTTAATTTCTCCTCTAATAGTAAGTTAGGAATTACGGTATGAGAAAGCCCATGGTGATTTAATAATAATGCCCGCCTTGGAGACGCACTCGCCACATATAATGGCCACCTCATTTATTGTTTTACAACAAAGCTTGGGACCCCTTTTTTATTGAGCTGTTGCTCATGGGCTTGTGCTTCTTTATAGGTTTCAAATGCCCCTGTTTGTACACGAAAGCGTTTTGTATTACTCGCTTTGTCTAAATAAGACCGTACAAATGCCGAAATATTTTTTTGGGCTAAACGCTTGACTTGGGCATTGGCCTGAGCCTGGGTCTTAAAGGACCCTGAAATCACTTTATATGCATATGTGCCTTTTTTATGTTGCGTTACTGCAGGGTCTTTCTTCTTCTGGGGCGCTGTTACACTCGCCTCCACTTCTTTAAGTTCAGTCAACTCAGGGCTCGGTTGAATTAAGGGGGCACTGATGGGTGCTTCCGTATATACAGGGACATCCTGATCGGCGGACTTTTGGAGATTAAATATCACCGTTAAAATAAAAATAGACAAGGCAATTAAGACCAAAAAGATGACAATGGTTTTCCCCCAGCTAAACTCTAATCGTTCTTTTTCTCTTAATAGGTCCCCTAGCCCATCATTATATTCTAATTCATCTTGATGTTCTTTCATGGCTGCTCCTCGTATTCCCCGTTTTGATTTGCCAGTATAAAATATTCCTTGGTATCATAAACAAGTGTATCATAAAATTAATTTTTCAAGCAATACAGTTCAATCGATTTCACTCGTTATAAGGAGTTAGGATCTCATGTCCAAAACCACATTTTTAAGCCCCTTATTAGAGACGCACTCCCCAGATATCGACCCTAGTGCATTTATTGCCCCTTCTGCTGATATTATGGGGGCGGTTCAAGTAGGGGCATATTCATCAATTTGGTATGGGGCTGTCCTTCGAGGCGATATTAATCGGATTCAAATTGGGCAACGAAGCAATATTCAAGATGCCTGTGTCCTGCATCTTGAAAATGACTACCCCTGTATCGTGGGGAATGATGTAACAGTGGGTCACCGGGCAATTTTGCATGCCTGCCATGTTCACGATGGCGTACTCGTAGGTATGGGTGCCACCGTGTTAAACGGTGCTATTTTAGAAAGTGGATGTGTGATTGCGGCAGGAGCGGTGGTTAAAGAGCATACCCGAGTGCCGGCCAATACCCTTTGGGCGGGAGTACCCGCCAAACAAGTTAAAGTATTACCTGAATCGACCTATGATACTCATTTGCAATGGGCCGCAAAATATGTAAAACTTGCGCAGACCCATATTGCCTATTGTAAAGAAGATTGAATCGAACGGTTCGGCGCTAACTCCCAGGCACGTGGGTGTTCAGAAAACCCTACTCGAGAATAAAAGTCATTGGCATCTGGCGCTGAGACTAACACTAATTTACAAGTATCGCCTGACTCAGACTTGGTAATTCTGAGTAGTTCACGACCCACCCCCCTCTTTTGATACGTCTCACGAACCATAAGATCGGCGACATACGTCACATAAGTAAAATCAGACATGCACCGACAAACCCCTATTAACAGATCATCATCCCATGCAGAAACCATTAAATTGGCATTGGTTATCATTTTTTCTAAGCGTACGCCATCGGTCGGCCTGCGGTTTTCAACTCCCGCATTTAAATACAGATCCTGAATAATACTGGCCTGAATATCTTGATTAATTTTATATTGAATCATAAGACACCTTTAATACCTTTTTTACTGGCTACTACTTTAGCAGTCATGTCTTTTTTTGGCCACATGATCGACGCTGAATACAAGCCAATAACTCATGATACAGGCTTTTAATACTTGGAACTGAGCAATCAAGCCGCTCAGCATGGGTAATAAGCCGCCCTAAAATGGCCTCATGTTCAATGGGCCGGTTTTCTTCAAAATCCACCAGCATACTGGTTTTATAAGGGGCCATTTTTTCAGTGGTTTGAATCATTTTTTCGATGATATTATCAGGTAACTCAATGTCTTTTTTTTCAGCGACCAGGCACACTTCTTTCATTACGGCGATCAACTGAGCGCGTGTTTGGTCGGTGGATAATATCTTATCGGTTTGATAGCCCGTTATCACAGAAATAGGATTAAAGGCAGCATTCCATACTAACTTTTTCCATCGATCACGCTGACAATGATCCGTTACACTGCAATCAATGCCCCCTTTCTCAAATAAGCCACTTAGGGTTTTAACCGCTAAAGAGGCCCCTTCTGGATAACGCCCCATACTTAGTTGACCATTTCCATGATGCTGAACATGACCGATTTGGGTACGTGTCACATAAATAAAAGCCAAACTACTAATCACCTGATGATTCGGGTATGCCGCCTGAAGCGATGCCTCTATATCAATCCCATTTTGGATCAACACAATGACACTATTTTTGCCTATAACCGGCTTAATTAACTGATCCACTTTAATTTCTGGAAGCACTTTGGTGGCAATAAGAATATAGTCAGGAGTATCTTGATATGCAGAAACGTCAGTCAATAAGCAGTCTGATGGAATATGCATCTCAAATAAAGGACTTTGAATTGTTAAACCTGATTTTAAGATCATTTTAGAATGGGACCTGATCCAAAATGTTACCGCACAGCCTGCACGCCTCAAAATAGCGCCATAAAAACTTCCCACTGCACCGGATCCAATTACCAGTATTTTTTTCTCTTGATCCATCCTATTTATTACTATACCGAATCCTAAACAGATTGACCAACCCAGATCTACTCCGATTTTTCTTGATAGATTTGGCTTTTTCCGGTGACCGGGGCCATTTTTATCCAGCGTTTCTGAAGGTCCTCTGACTGAATGACCCACTCGTAATACTCCGTCAACGGGGTCTTCAAGCTTTGAGAAGGATCTACATCTAAGTACTCTCGATATGGCTCTCCTAGCTCATCAAACACTATGATATGATCGCGGCTGTCTTCCTCGACAAAAACGACCCCCTCTTTTAATTTAAATACTGGATAAACCAAGACCCATTCATCATTTTCTATATCCTGATAAGACACCTGTACTGTATTTGTTTCCAACTGAAGGCGATAGGCTTTTTGGTACATCATCGCTTCGATCTGATATGTCCTAAATACCTGGACCACTTCTTTTGCACTGCTATTTAATAGCCACTTATATTGAAACTTCTTAAAGTAGGGAAAAGTTAGAATAACTAAAAAGGCAATCATGCTCGCTGATGTGGCCAAGCTTAATAAAAAAACCTGACTGATTCCGCGCTGATCCTTATAAGCACTTTTTAGTCGCTGCCATATTACATGACGCTTCATTGTGACGCCTCCCTTATTTTAAGATAATGGTAATATCAAGCAATAATAAATCCAAC
>PBBE01000038.1 GCA_002716485.1 Actinomycetota bacterium | reverse complement strand
CTAGGGCAGGTAAACGGCTTTCAAAGCGAAACTCGTTACTTAAGCAAATTTCATAGCTTTCACCGGCCCGGATTAGGGCTTTGATATCGGTGATTTTATCAAGGTATACCGATTTTGGGGTATGGGTTCGGATAGGGCCCCTCTTTGCTTTTTGAGGGACCTTGAAGGGGTTTTTGCAGGCATTATGGTAGTTTTGAGTAAGGCTTGTGACCCGTTTTTGGACTTGCGTTGGGTCATGGCCAATGGCCATGGCGTAACAGTGTTGTTGCTCATGGTCCCAATAGTAGAAATCTTCGATCCAAAGCCAATATAGGTCGTCACAGGTGTGCGTTTGGTAGGGAATAGGTGTATCTAAGAAATGGGCGTACTCATAGGCCATAAAGCCCATTAAGCCTCCTTGAAAAGGAGGGCCCTTGCTTTCGCTGTGCCTATGGGTGTTCATGAGCGGGATTAAGTCGCTCATTGTTAGACGGCTTGGCCACTGAATCTCTAATAGGGGCGTTTGAAGTTCGGTGACTTGTAGATAAGGGCTTTGATTGGCCTTTAAAAGAACAGTGGGGCGTGCCATATAAGAATATGGCGCTTTGTTTGTAAGGGACGCTGAGTCCAGCCAAATGGCATGGGGGTCCTGACCAAAGAGGGCGCCAAATACGCTTTGGGGCTCACGATAGGGAAGGGCTTGTTTTTGGAGGTGGATCATTGATAGCTGCTTTCTTTTGTGATCATGTGTTGTAGTGTATCATGGCTAATTTTGCTTGGGTATGGGTGTCAATATACGAAATTGTCGATTTTTCTCTGATTTAAAGGGTATTATGTGACAAAATTGACCTTTGTTTGATGGCTTTTACTTAGAATATGACTTGGCCTATTTTTTTCAACTTTATAAATGATTAATGGGTACTTTTATTGGGGGGAAGTTATTGGTGTTAACTGTTTTTTGTAGATTTGATAATGGTGTATTTCATTTATAGGATATTAATATTTTTTTTATGTTTAAGTTAGTGTCTATATCAATTGTTTCTCCTATTTTAAAAGCGTGTGACTTACCCCTTACACGTGTTTTTGAGTGTAGGGATGGGGGCTCTCAATCAAGGGTTTTTAAGGTGGATTGTGAGTCTCAGGAATCGGTTGTGATTAAGTGTTTATATCGATCATGGTTTGATTCTGAGAAAGATTATGCTGATGAATTGACCCGATTACGGGATGATTTTAATTCCAATCAAACTTTTAATACTGAACAGAGAACGGAATGCTTACCTATTGTTAAAGTGTTACACTCGTCGTTTCAAGTGTCTAATTGGGCGAACCCCTTTCATTATATTTTAATGCTGGATGTGGGTCTTAATTATATTCAACGGATTTGTCGGGGGCTTCCTCTTCCGAAACATTCTCCGCTTTTACCGGCATTAACCCGATGTTATGAGTTGAGGTATTCCAAGCCTTTAGACATTCCTGAGTCAAAGTTAGACTTGATTACAAAGGGCTTTGAGTTAGATGAGATTAAGCAGTTACCTGAACGACGTTATCTTAATCTTCTTTTTCGCCAATATCAGAGCGAGTCATTAAAGCGAATTTTACTCTGGGGGCCTCATATGTTATTTTCTAGGGACTTTACCAAGCAAAATTGTGGGGATGCCTTTTATGATTTGGGACAAATTCGAGCGTGTTTGCCTGCTGAAGTGATGGGCCGATGGTCCTTGTTTTCTAATTTACAAGCGTTGCTTCGTCACCCGGATCTTAGTCAAGAAGAAAAACAACGATTAATTGATGATGCGCTGATTGATTATCAGCGATTGGGTAATATTCGTACTCAATTGAGTTCGGATCTGGCGAATTATTGGAATGATGAGAACCCATATCTTGAATTTCAGGCCCTTCATTTAGGGCTTTTGCAAGTGCTTCGTGATTTGCTTTGTTATTCCTTTCGTAACGGTCCGGATGAGTTGCGATTGTCACGACAACCTGGTCTGGCGAAACACTGCTTACAATTTTTGATGGCCTTTAATCAGGCCGTTTTTGGCTTGGGATCTGGATTTAAAGGGCTAAATTCTAACCAAATATGGCTGCACATTCGTGAAAAAATGATGGCATTTCAGCCTCGATATAAAACAGAAGTTTTACTTACGATTTAAAGTAGTGAAGTTCGAGTTCCCCGTCCTTGTTTTCAATCAGATAGGAGCAATTGAAGATCCAGTCACCGGTATTAAAAATTTCTTGATTGTTTCGGGTGCTTTTTTCAGGGATATGGGTGTGTCCATAAATAATGCCGTTGACGTTTTTTTCGTCAAGATAGCGATGAAGTCGAGGGTAAAAGTGGGTGCTTTTTAAGGATCGTTTTTTGACCCAGACTTTGGACTGATAGATCCAGCGGTCAAGAATGGAGCTTGATTTTTTGGTGATGCTATTTAATGCTTTTGAAAAACAGAGAAAATATTCGTAGATTCGATTTACCAAATAATAATGCCAAGGAATGTTTTGCTGATGGTCATCGAATTGGTGTCCATGTAGGACCAGGAATTTCTTTTTATTTTTAGTTTCGATGATGAGTTCGTCGGTGATGCTTAAGTTGTCTTGGGCAAGCCCGTCGGTGAAGGTATGGTCATGGTTCCCAATGACGAGGGTCAGATGTTGGCATTTATGTTGAAGGTGTTGGAGTAAGTCTTGAAGGTGCTTTCGACTGGTTTGAGGGTTTTTAATGAGCCAGCTATCAATGGCATCCCCCACGATATATAAGTGCTCACAAGATAGACTGGATAAAAACGATTTAAATTGGCTGTCTTTGAAGCCGTTAGAGCCGATATGTAGGTCTGAGATAAATAATTTGTTATATGTCATATGTTTAATTTTGTCTATTTGATGCTTGTATTATGTCATAGGATCGTTGCCCAAAACAACATTTAACTTTTCAGGGTGCTTGTTGAGCCTTTTTGCTTTAGTCAAATAGTGATTATATGTGCTTTTTAAAATAAATGAAATATAATTTGTTTATATTTCGTTAAATATATAGAATATTATTCAGCATGGGGGTGTTGTTTAGATGAGTATAAGAAATACTAGGTTAAGTTTAGTCGTACCTACTTCAGTTAAAGGAGAAGCCGATAAGGCCGATCATCGAGCCTGTTTATCTAGTGGGCGGCTACGCTCTTTATATAGATCGGTTATACGAAGGTTAAAGAGAAATACCGCTAATAAATATAGGGTTTCTAGTAGCCGATCTGATGTTATTGAGGCTCTTGAGTTTGGTAATAAGATGCAGGTTTCATCTTTTTTGAAACAGGTTAGCACATTTAATCAATGGGATGATGCTCAACAGTTACGACGCACTTTTGGTGATAAAATTTTATTGGATGAGGCCAAGGGGGAGATCAAGGTGGTTCATCATTCTGGATTGGATGAGGATCCTATTGAGACCTTTATTCGACAAATGAATAAAGAGGACCTTGAAAAAAGCCCTCAGGAATTTCTTAAAATTTTTAATGGATCTTTTAAGGGGACTTGTCGAATTGACCAAGTTTTTACTGCTTTTAATCGAGTCAAAAAGTTTTCTACTCCTGATCAAAAACCCGTACGTTGGGATCAATTTGAGGGGACAGAAACCATTTACTCTAGAGGGGAGACTCTGAGTCGGAAAGGGTGCATAGGGTTTTCATTTGATGAGGAAAAAGAAGTTCGCTTGGATTCGCCTCAGACCTCATTTAGAGGCAATTTTGCTGATGAAGTCCGAGGGGTTGTTCGTATGGGGGATATTTCTGCAGAGCTTTCTTTTTTAGATGATCGACCCATTATTTTACAGTTGAAAAAAGAGGAGTCCTTTATGACTCGAGCGTCTAAAACATATGACTTTAATGGGATGATTAATTCGGGCCTTATGCAAGACGTTAATACGGTTGACTTACCTAAATCGTTTTTAGTGGGTCTTTATCAATGTAATGAGGAAGAAATTGAGGGTAAACCTGATGGTTATCGCTTAAATGAAATAAGAAAGGCACTTTCCCAGATTTTCAATGATTCTGATCTTTACTCGCTTTTCAATTTGGTTGGTCAATGTGAAGGCCCTGAAATAAATCTGGTCATTGGTTTTTTTGAACGGGCTCTTTATAGTTTAGAAACTAGCTCGGAATTTGTTAAAGCGCAGTTTCGAGATTCTTTATCGGATTCCTTTGGTCATTGTAAGCCTGGCTTTTTGTCTAACTTGCAATCTCAAATTCGACGATTAAGTGTCGATGGTTTTAAAGCTGAGCTTGATCGATTTCGGCAGGCAGTGATTGAAGAGATGGGGAACAAATGTTTTCAAAACTTGGAGCATTATATTAATCGCAACTTTATAGGTGGGGGGCGTGATGGAAATGGATTTCAAAATCATGTGATTGAATTGATGAAACAGGTTGCTCAAAGGTATGGGATTGATTGTGGGTTAACGAATATTGATGAATATGCAGTATTGCTTTCAAAAAATTACAAAATTAGAACTGATTTAGCGTCTTATTTTAAAACACACTTTCATGAAGAATGTACCGTTGAACGATTTAGAGCGAGGGTTTTTGATCTTATTAAGGAGAATATTGTCGAACAAATGTACGCCACATTACCTAATGATCAAGTCAAAGCTAATAAAGCGCTTGTCAGCCAAAGTGTGTCTTTTTTTAAATATTTAGAAACATGTATCGACAAAGATGTTGATGGTGTTGAACCAAAACAACGGTTATATTCTTATTTAGAGCCACTGTTAGCTTCTTGTGATGAAGAACCAAAAGAGGTGTTTATTAGCGTCTTTAATGAGACGACTGATTTTTCAGATGAGACTCTTGAGTGCATGTTTAAGACTCTTTTTTCTACCATGACTCCTCGGACGATTATAAACACTGGGTGGATGCCAATACCATTGAATTTAAGCAGTGATTTATTTGATAAGATTAAGTCCTTTGATCAATGGGAATTATCCAAGGAACAGGCCGCCTATTTTCTCTTTGATGGTGTTTCTACTGCTGAAAAAATGGATTATTTTGATCCTTGTCTATTTTTGCCTGAAGGTCGGTTATATGGGTTGGCCACGGATATGTTGATTAATCAGGGTATTATGGAAGATTCAGACGATATTGATCAGTTACATCGTGATCTGAGGAAAGCTGTTAAGACAATAGGGAATTCTTTTGCGACCTTTTCTTCTTATATTCCTGATGAGAATAAACCTGTTTATGAACTATTTAAAACGGCTCTTACTTTAAAGGGAAAGCCCCTTAAATTTGCCGAGTATTTATTAAGTGTATCTGTTCATAATGATTTGATTTTAGATCCCACTGAGTCTAAGAATTTGTTAATGCAAAAAGTTAATATGTTGGCTAAGGAAGGCCTTTTCGGTTTATTAGGACCAGATAAAATTAAGCAGATTTATGATCGTTTTAATATGGAGGGTGAATTGCCGCTGTTGGCGTCTTGTTTACGCTCATTATCGGGATCTGAATGGAAGGCACTATATGATAAGGTGGAGGATCAACAGGTGTTTCTGGAAACTTGCTTGCAGGTTCCTTTGAATGATCTTCAGTTAGGCAGTTTAACTCAAGATGTAGTTGCCTGGATGTGGTCCTTGTTGAGTGCGGATGTTTTTGAGTCTGATTTACATTGTTTATTTGCTTCAGCTGTTTCTTTGAATATGCTTTCTGATCCAATGGGCTGTTCTTCTTCTGATCAAGTGGCTTGTTTAGGGGTATTTTGGGAAGCGTTGTCACAACGACCGTCTCTGATTTCTGTCTTTCAATTGAATCAGAAACGTTTGGGAGATCTTTTTACTTTATTTAATGAGTCTTTTTCCTCTAAGGTTATCGCCGATGTTCGGGGAAAACTTGATGTAGAGGGTATGAAAATATTAGATTTTTCACAAAGAGAAGGAGAAGGTGAAGGAGCGGTTGATAAGGAAACGCAACGAAAAGTGCGTTTGAAATTAGATTACCCGTCCCTTTCATTACCCATTCAACACTATTTAAACGCAGGTACTGTTAAATATCGACAAGGAATATTTAATCAACTTAAGCAGATTCTGTTGCTTGAGGATAGAACAAAGATTCGTAATGAGCGTGTTCATTTAGCGGCGCTGTTTCAGTTGCTATCGATTCATAAAGCGCCTCAGTCCTTGATTGAGGAGTCGGAGTTTACTCTTATTTTTTCTCGTGCCACCTCTTGTTTGCCGGAGGCGTTTATGTTAGAAAAAATACAAGTAATTAGACAACAGTCACCTTCTGACTCGTTCTTTCACTCTTTTCAAGTTCCAAGATCAACAACGCCCCCTGCTTCTTCTATGCCATTGCATGTTGAGATCGAACAGTTTTTAAATTTAATGTTAAAGTTATGTGCAACTCAGGTGGTAGGATGTGGGATATATGCCGTTGGGGATTGGATTTCCGGTCAACGTTGGCTATATAAACAAGATGAGATTTATGAGCCGGTTGATGTGCATGAGTATGATTTGATTTTAAAGCGTAATGAGGAGAACGCTTATTCTAGTGATGATGACGAGCTTTTACAGGCGTTTGATACAAAGTCCGAGCATTTAATATTGCTTCGTCAATTTGATTCTAATTCTGAAGAGGCCAAGCTTTTAGGTGATTTAAGACAGGCGATGTTAGATCGCCATGATCGCTTAAGTCAAGATAAATTCGCTGAAAATGATCCGACGGAAGAGGGGTTTCATTTAAGAGAAGAGGGGCATGGAAATGAACTGGATGACTTTAGGGATGCTGATGATGAATTGGGGATTTCAACTGATTCAACAACCCCTAAGGAGTCGGGGTACTTTACTGATGAATTTAAAGATGGGGGAATAGGGGCCGCTTCTATGGACGAGGCATTAGAGGAATTGGATTATTATGATGTAGCTGAGCATTGGGATGGAGCAGACCATGCCAAAGATATGTCAGTGAGAAGAGCGTATGGTGACTTTTATTATGATCGATGGTTAGCGTCTCAGCAAGATCAGTTGGCCATGAATCTTTTATCAAAAGATAACTCTGCGACATTTTGTCAGGATAATATTGCCCTTATTGATACCTGGGAAGAACGTCAGTTAAGTTTATATCCATATGATCAAGAAAAGCGTGTAGAAATTAAACAGAAGGCAGCTCAGATGCGCGAGCCGTATGAAAAGGAGGGGGCTTTCGATGATCGACAAGAGGCCTTTTTGTCTTTACGTGATGATCGAAACCACTCGTATGAGTTTGTAGCAGAGGATATGCAAGCCGTGGCTGGGGATGTGGTTGATGTCCTTTCAACAGAAGTGGCCGGGATCTCTTTGTTATCCGGCCTTGTTTTGACGTATAAAGCCGGTCAGTATATGAATCAAGTGTTACATAGCAAGCGGTTTTATCAGTCTCGAAAAGAATATTATCGAGGATATTTGTCGTTTTTTAAATTGGAATTTGATCAGATTGGCTTAAAAGAGACCGTTTTTGTTAATATTATGCGCTACCAGTTGTCTCAAAATTCAGAAAAGAAGGCCAATCTTTTTTTGAGTCGACATTACGGGGTACAGTTGATTGATGGCGAGTTATGGCCGAAAGGGAGTTCTGATTTAACAGGTGCCCGCTCCTATGATGACTGTTTATCTAAGACGATCACTCTCTTAAGGCGGTCTAAAAAGATGGGCTTAGAAAATAAAGCTTTATTACAAAAGTTAGCGAATGCCATACAAACCGGGATGCCCTTAACAGAGGAGTTGAAAGCTTGTTTTAAGTGTAGTCAGCAATATAGCCCATGGATGCGACTACATGAGATTGATGATTCAAGTCAAGTATTGCGATTTAAAAGTGCAACGAATTTGCTAAAAGAGGAATTTATTTCTGAAATTCCCTCACTTAAAGACGCGCTTATGTTTTATCATTTTGAGCCGAAGAAAATAGAAGAGATTCAGTCATTGATTAAAGAATCTGAATTAAGTGACCTTTTTAAAATGGATCAGGATGGTCGATTAATTTTGTTGGATACAAAAACGGATCGATTTAATGAAAAGTTTAAGAGTCACTTGGAAAATTTAAGATTGAATATATTTGCTGAGCGACTTAAGTTGAGACGTGACCGAGGGATTTGTCGTCTTTCTAGGCAAGAAAAATTACGGCTTAAGATGTTTCGAAATATTAAGGCTTTAGGGGATCCTGTTCATATGCTTTTTAATGGTGATAGTTTTTCTGTTCAAAAAGAATCATGGCTTGCTAATCAATTGCAACAGCCTTTTCAAAAATCTAAATGTTGCGGACCTTTAGCCTTTAGGAAGGACCCGTTTTCGGATCAGCCGATTTTGGTGATGACTCGTTCTGAGCAACGGCGCTATTCTCAAAAATTGGCTGCGCCAAAATTAACGGAGCGGATAGATGATTTACAAGGGGATCTTCGGTCTAGAATAAAGAAAAAGGGATATCAATTTTTACGATCATTTTATACCTCTCGGTTTTTTTCAGAGTTGATTGACCATGGTCGGGTTTTGACGCCACTGGAGTATCACTTATTAACACAAAAACGAGGGGATCTTCCAGAAAAGATCGATTTAACGATTAGTAAATTCTCACTTCCTAACGGTTATGATATTGCGATGGATCAGAACGCTAGGTATCACGTTTATAATCAGAAAGGATCTCGTATAAGGTTAGCTCGTCTATCTCGAGTCGATAAAGTGGCCATTCAGTCTTGGAAACGTCAGCATGCCTTGATTAAAAAACCTCGTCTTTCCCTTCCTAAGACGCCCACGTTTATTACGTCTCGACTCAATCATACTCAACGTCAATTTATATTTAAAATGATCGTTAGTATGGCCCTAATTTCTTCTTTTCATATGCTTGCTTTTCCCTTATTGATTACGGCGTTGGGCTTGGCTACAAGTGCCGGTGAGCTGAGTTTGATTTCGTTAGGGGTTGCGGTTCCTCGTAATATTTTTCAGGTCAAAAAAGAGGCCTTGCGTCGGTCTCGTCAGATTCAAGTGAATCGCTTTCGTTCTTTAACGACATCATGATGTTAATGAGGGCTTATTTGTTTGATGCTCGCCGAATTGTGGGGCAGTAGACCTTTACAAATTGACGCTTCCAAATCTGATGGTTTTCTTGCCACTGACTGAATGATTGAAACTGATATTGATATAAATGGGCACGAAGGTAGATTGGTGGTTGTTCAAATGGGCTGGATTTTAATAATTCTAAGACCTCGGGTCGACCTTCTAAAAGGGCCATTAAAAATCGGCCCATCCAAGAGTGGGGGGTAAAGGGACGAAGGGCGGCAAACCAAAGTTGCCAGTCAAGGCGGGGCTGATGGGGTTGGACCCAGCTAGGAAAATGGCCTAATGCGTTGGGTTTGAACTTGAATTCATAACTTTTCCAAGTAAGACCGTCCATACTTCCTTGGATATCAATTTCAAATCGGGTTTGGGTCATATTGGCAAAGAGGCCATAGGTATGTACCAGGTGCCATTGTTGGCTTAGTGTTTGGGTCATGGGCTTGATTAGCTGAGGGGTTTGAAAGGGTGTAAAGCGGTTTAGTTCTAATATTATGCTAAAGAAAATTCCTAGCCCACAAAGTATGCGATGACGATTTTGTTGAACAATAGCTGGTTTGTTATTGATGAGGGACTTGTGTAGTGGTGATAGGATTCGGTTGTCTAGACATAAGAGTGCGAGTACGATGACCAATAGGTTAAAAAACCCATAATTACCGGTTAGACCGATTAGGATCATGAGCAGGCCAATCAAGCTCACTGCGATATGTCGATAGGTACGAGGTGCAAAAAGAAGGAAGGGGATGATCAATTCGATTATAAACATGATTAAGGTACTAAATCGCAATAGTGCGTCTGGCAGCTGATGGGCAAAAAAGCTGCCCCAATGGGGAAGTGGTTGGGTTTCAAAGTGCACATTTAGGGCATTAAGCTGTCGCCAAGAAAGGTCACCGCTGGCCAACTTGACCCATCCGGAGCTGATCATGAGTCGGGCAAGGGTGAATTGGAGGTAGAATCGAATGGGGCCTGAATAGGGGCCGGGTTTGATTTGTTTCCATTGAAAAGGACATAAAAAAAGTGCGATAAACCCGATTTCGAGTAGAAGGACATCCCATTGAAAGTGCATGAAATCTTGTCCGGTATTTACAAATGAAAGATATAAGATCCAGGAGATCAATAATTGGACTTTTGGGGCCAGCCCCAAGATTAAGAGAGCGCCAGAGAGTACGCCGATGATACACGCTGCGTTTAAGACCAGGTCACTGCTATTGATCCAAAATAGACTTGGCAGGGCGCTAAAGGGTAAGTGCTTGCTTAAGATGGCGACATTTTCATGGATGGGTAAGAGACCATTGCTGCCGTATAACCCGTTTAATTGTGACCATAAGCTAGCAAAGGCAATGAGGTAACAAAGGCCGAGTCCTTTGATAAATAAAAAGACGCCGAGGTGGAATGGGACTCTGTTTGGGGGGCTTGTCTGTTGCGTTTTAGATGAAATAAGAGCGGAGAGTAATTTTTTTATATGGTTTAATTGTCGAACTATTGAATGAGACATTGTAGCTTGATTATATCATAGTCAATTAGAGACTTTTTTAAATTAGGGTGCTGTAAAGAGAGGTGCTTAGAATTTATTCTCTTGATCAGCTGTTTTTTTCTTGTTAGAATTCCATTTGTTTTTTATTTTTTTGAAGCATTTATTTAATCAAAAAGGGGAATTTTTTGTATATCGAAGCATCTCAAATTAAGGGTGTGTCTTGATTTCACCTATTTTAGCTGGAATGAGGCGTTCATTTTTGCCTGTCGTATCACCTCGGCTGATGGGCACAAGAGCCCTTGTTTCCTATTCACGAGATCAGATCAAGGCCCAATGTCATCCTGGTGAAAAAGGGAACTGTGGCTTTTTTATGTCGGGCTGGTCTTCTGATCTTCAAACCAGACCTATTCGCTTATCGAATGTCTTGAACCCGAACCAAGGTCCTGTAGATCAATTACGGCATCGTTACTTTTCTTGTGAGGGGGGCGGTGATGGCGGTGGGACCATTGTTAGGGTGGCGCTTTCGTCTTTGGCAAATCTTTATCAAGTACGACCAGATTTCTTTACAGACCGAACCCGTATCTTACAAGTGAATTTATCTCAAGACCCCAAGGAACATGAGCAGCAATTATCTTTATTAATCGAGCAGTTAGATGCGTTGGATATTTCGATATGCCATTCTCAAGAAATGGAGACAGATTATCGCTCTTTAAGAGAACATGATCGTAAACGACAAGGGACTCTTCATCATCTATTGCTGCAATTTTCTGAAGAGGATGACCCTTTATCTATGCAACATGAATTACGACGCTTAACCCATGCGTTTAATTTTAACCAGCAACGTTTGGATATTGAACAAGAAATAGATAGCCCGGCTGATATTCAGGGGGTGTTTAGGGACCAATTAATTTTAAAGTCTTTTCAAGGTGACCATTTAACGGATATTTTTCCTTTTTTAAAGGACTTAGATATTCGGCAAGTGGCCATTCATTTGAGAGAAGCGACCAATACGGGTCCAAGACGAGCGTCCATACACCCCATGTCTAACGGTAGTTTTCATAATGGTGAAATTAATAATATCGAAAAACTACGTGTATGGATGCGCAATAACCCTTCTTTTCGGGATGACTTTCTTGGATTTCAAGGTAGCAAATCAACGCTTCAAGCCATTTTAAAGGGCAATTCAGATACCTATCTAAAAGGGGTGTATGATGATTTTTGTCGTAATCAGCAGCGCTCTACGGATGAGGTTGCCTTGTCTCAATTTATGCCTATTCAATATCCATCTCATGAAGGATTTATTGTCCAAGGGCCGGCGGCCTTTGTTTCTCAAACTAGCTCGGGTAATATTTTAGTGGCAGGTGATGATCAAGTGGGACGTCCTGTTCATTTGGAGTTATTGGAGTGTCAAGGTAACTATCATGCGTTTCGGGTCGGCTCTTTACCGGGAATGACTGTGAGCTCTGAATTTGATTCCCTTGGTACTTGGCGTAAAGTAGATATGAAACCGGGTCGGGTGGTTAAAATAACACCTCAACTTTCTTCGACAGAGGTGACTCATTTTAAGATCGATTTTTTAACGGATGCTATTGAGCCTGAGCCTCGACACTTTTTAACGACTTCCAAAGGGACAAGCCATTCGATTGTATTTTCAGACTCAGATTTGGCCATGAGTCGTCAACTTCATTATCGACACCCTTCAATGGTGGCCATGGGAGATCATTCCCTTCCGAATCCATCAAGTGTATTTCGATTGGCAACAGCGGCAGTTACCAATACCGCTTATTCGTTAAATATTAATCGTTCTGATATGGCCCAGCGGTTAACGGGAGAGGGGCCTGCCGTTTATCTTTCTCATCCTGTATTAGGCCATGAAGAATATGCCATGATTGTTGATCAAGCTGGAACGGTTGTGATTGATGCCTCTTTAGGGGCCATGGATGCGTTTCAAGCAGATGACGCCCTTATTCATTCAGAGTTACAACGGATTGAATCGGAAGTTCGATCGGCGGTTGAGGCGTCTGCAACGACGATTATTATTCAACGTGTTGCTGAAGACAGGGTCCCTTTATCTCCTAAAGAGGCGGTGTTGTATCGGGTTTTTGAAACCTTGTGTGGCTTGGGTCGTGATGGGATTAGTGATGCGCAGTCGCGTATTAATGTCGTGGATGTGGGGCCGTCTCAAAATGGTGCCCAGGATGCCTATTTATCGTTGGCAGCTGGGGCGCATTTTGTGTATCACCCCCATGCCATTGATGATGAGATTAAGGAGTATCGAGAGGGCTTACAATTATTGATGAACAGGGTAGGGATCTCTCGTGCCAATCAGTTGGTGGGTAGTTTATTGTTTTATACCCAAAATGCAGCTGAGTTGGCCCGTTTAGCTGGGGTTGATAATATTGGTGGTGATCGCTTTTCAGATGTTGCTGAGCCAACCCGGGTAACCGCCCAACACTGTTTTTCAGTGAATCGCGATTTTGGACAAATAAAAGGTAGTCCAGCTGCTAAAATGAACCAAGAGATCGCCTCTCTAATGAAATCAGATTATTCTAGTGCATCTAGACAAATGTATGAATGGGGCAAGCGCCATGGTAGCATTTTTGAACATGTGAGTTTTACGCCGACGGTACATAGTAATGTGCCGCCTATTTTGGCTATTTTAGGGTTTGGAGGTGCGGGGGTAACGGCATTAGAGTCCATTCCTGAAAATCGATATCGAGTGATTGTCCTTGAAAAAGTAGGATTTAACCGGATGGGCAATACCCGCTTTATTTCGGGGCATCATCAAGCCACTTATTTAAGTGTCTTACATCGGGCGAATGCTGTACTGAATCGCTCGGATGTCACTTATTTGGGCGGCGTGGGCTTGGAGCGTCGTTCTTCAGTGATGGATGACGCCGACCATGTGATTGATTGTACCGGTGCTTCTGCTCCTACAGTGGGATCTGAACATTATACTGCCCAAGATTTTTTAAATTTCTGTTATGGCTCTGGGCAACTGCCTTCTCGTGATCATGCGGGTATTTTGGTGTCAGGGAATGGGAAGGTAGCTGTGGATATGCTCAAGGCATTGTTATTAATGGACCCTCGTACTCATGAATCGACCTCTTTTCAGAATTGGCTTAGTGAGTTTCCTCGAACCCCAATGATTATTCAGGCAAGACGTGGCTTGGCGCATTCTGGGTTTAGCAAAGCTGATTTTGAAGCCATTATTTCAACCTGCGAGGCCAAAGGTCTGTCTTTTCGAATTTTAGGCCCCCTTCCTGAGACGATCACAGATCCTGAACTCGCCGAGACATGTGAATTATTGGCCCCTTATCAAGCTGAATTATCAGATCAATTGTTGCCTCTTGATGGGGTGACTTTTTGTTATCATACACAAGTAAATGAACTGGATAATGGCTTATTATCTTTGGATGTTTCCGGCCAATTGGTTTCAGTACCAGGGGTAGGGGTCTCTGTTCAGGGCTATGTTCCAAGTTTGGCTAGTGAGATATCGGTTGCAGGCTCATCAGTGAAACAAGGCTGGGCGAAGGGACAAGGGGGCGATCTGTCAGATATTATGAAGTCTGTTTTAGATACAGACCCTATCTCAGATCAGATTTATGCCTCTCGTTCACTGGACGAGCGCTTGGCCGCTCATGAGCGAATAGATCGTGTGGTTCGACAACCGGTTCCAGTGGATAAACAGGCCCAACTTAGACTTTTGGCCCAATTAATATTGGATCCGTATACGCCTGGTCGCGAATTGGCCAAATTGGTTCAATCAGGGCCTGTTGTGTTAAATTCAGAGCCATCGACTGAGACCGACCCACCTACTGATGAGTCTGTCTCATTATTTACCATTTCGGAGTCCGAATTAATTCCAAATGAGCTGTTGGTGCTTGATGGTGATCGGTCTCATTCTTTTTCTAAGAGTGATGATCAGAGTGTGTTTCATTTATTGGCCAAACAATTAGATGTGGACACGGCTTGTGGTGGTGATGGGACTTGTGGTGAGTGTACAGCAGATATAATGCCAAAATCTTTATTTTTACCGGCAACACCGGCTGAGCGCGCCATTGCAGGCAGTATGATGCCACAGGCGGCGCATCCTCGCTTGACATGTCAATTACCCGTGAAAGCTGGGACGGGGTATTGCTTTGCACCGAATACACCCATTTCAGATGCCTTAAAGAAGCGGACCCTTTATACGGCTGTAGATACCTTTGGAGCTCAGGCATGAGG
>PBBE01000037.1 GCA_002716485.1 Actinomycetota bacterium | reverse complement strand
TTATCTGGTGGTGTAGATAGTACGGTAGTTGCCGCCATTCTTAAAAAAGCCATTGGAAACCAACTAACGTGTATGTTCATAGATCAAGGCTTTATGAGAAAAAATGAAGCCAATAATATTAAAAAAATATTTGGCGAAAAATTTAACATTAATTTAATCTATGTAGATGCCAAAGAGCGATTCTTTAACCGAATGAAAGGGGTCACTGACCCTGAAGAAAAGCGAAAAATTATTGGGGAAGAGTTTATCCGAACCTTTGAAGAAAAGTCCAATGAACTCAAATCAGAGTTTCCCTACTTGGCCCAAGGCACTTTATACCCAGATGTTATAGAATCTGCCTGTGGCGATGTCAGTGATACCGCTACTAAAATCAAATCCCATCATAATGTAGGCGGCCTTCCAGAAGATATGGACTTTAAAATTATTGAGCCCTTAAATAAGTTATTTAAAGACGAAGTTCGTCAAGTGGGTCTGGAATTAGGCTTACCTGAAGAAATCATCTTCCGTCATCCCTTTCCTGGCCCAGGCTTAGCCATTCGAATCATTGGTGAAGTCACTCCTGATCGAGTTAGCATTCTCCAAGAAGCCGATGCGATAGTCATGGAGGTCATCAAAGAAGAAGGCTATTATCGAAAAGTATGGCAAGCATTTGCGATTCTACTTCCAATTAAATCAGTCGGAGTTCAAGGTGACCAACGCACTTATTCTAATGTGGTTGCCATTCGTGCCGTCTCTTCTGACGATGCAATGACCGCCAACTGGGTCCACTTGCCCTATTATATTCTAGAAAAAATTTCCAACCGAATTATCAATGAAATTTCCGGAATTAATCGAGTTGTATACGATATTTCATCCAAACCGCCTGCCACAATTGAATGGGAATAACTGTTAACTAGTCGTAACACTATTTCAACATTCAAGCCCCCCAGTACCTCTCATCTAAATCCAATCATCATAAAAAATACTTTGACGATAGAAAGCAAGCTTTGTTAGATTAAATAGTATGGATCCTAAAGACAACAGCAAAATCTCTCAACAAATTCAAACGCTCATTAAAAAAGGGTCCCGAGCCTCTTTTATCTCCCTTTTACAAGCACATCATGAAGCAGATATTGCCGATAGTGTCTCAGAATTAAGCCTGGACGAACAAAAAGCATTTTTTTTAAAGTTAAACCCTGAATTAGGGGCTCATATCTTAGAAGAATATAGTCTAAACCAACAAATTGAACTCATCTCAGAACTTAAAACAACATTGGCTGCCAAATATATTGAAGAAATGGAGCCCGATGACGCCGTTGACCTCATTGAAGAATTACAAGAAACCAACCAAGAAAAAGCAGATCATATCTTAAAAGCCCTGCCCCAAAAAGAAGCAGATGAACTAAAAACCTTACTGGCATACCCCGAAAATTCAGCCGGTGCCATTATGACCTCTCATTTTATTTCAATTCCTGAAAACCTAAGTGTTAAAAGTGCCATTAACCGTATCCGAAAAGCCAACCCTCCTGATAGTGAGATCTCATTTTTCATCTATGTCGTCAATAAAAAGACCCAATTAAAAGGGGTCACTTCATTACGAAATATTGTCATGGCCAATGCCACGGACACCATCCAAAACATTCGAAACAACACCCCCATCAAAACCCATGTTGAAACCGACCAAGAAGACGTGGCCAAATTGTTCCAAAAATATGACCTGATTAGTCTTCCTGTGGTCAATGACAACGAAGAGCTTGTGGGCATTATCACCGTTGACGATATTGTCGATGTAGTAGTCGAAGAAGCATCAGAAGACTTACTAAAGCTTTCCGGAACCGCCGAAACCAATGAAAACACCTTCCTGTCTGGAAATCTCTTTCATAATGTCTTGTCTCGACTCCCATGGCTAAGTTTAACCATTAGCGGTGGTATTATTGCCTCCTATCTCATCACTTACTTCTCCAAACTCTATCAAAGCCCCCATATCCCCCTTGCCCTATGCTTAAGTTTTATCCCCATGCTCATGGGCTTAGGCGGTAATGTAGGTAATCAATCCGCCACCATTATCGTACGGGGACTATCACTAGGGCTCATCAAACAAAAAAGACCCCTTTACCACGTTCTTCGTGAAACATTCACTGGACTATTAATGGGCAGCATCATTGGAACAATAGTGGCTGGCTTCACCTATATTTATATCAGTCAAAACATCACTTTTTGCTTAATTATAGGCCTATCACTTATAGGAAACATGACCACCGCCACCATTATTGGCGCTGGACTTCCCATTCTATTAAGTCAACTTAAAATTGACCCTGCAGTCGCATCTGCACCCGTCATTTCTAGCACCTTAGACATCCTCACCCAGCTCATTTATTTTGCCTTAACATTACTCATATTCCAACAGCTATTATAAATGGCCCATAGCAAACTTTCAGGCCTCATCATTAAGGTCTCAGCAATATTCGAAAATGACCTTCGAATAGTGATCTTTTCAGCAGAACAAGGACAGCAATCTTTTATTGCTAAACGCGCTCATAAACGAAAACTTAGTGGCAAATTAATGGTAGGAAATATTGTAACACTTTACTTTCAAAAAAGCCGCCAAAATGCCTTTCTTTCTGACTGTGATATCCAAACGCCACTTCCTGAAATCCGAAAAGATCTTAATAAAATAAGTTTACTATTTTACATCATCAATATTATTCAACATGTTACCACCTATAACCAATCAAATCCTGACCTATACGAGCTACTTATTCACACATGCAAATGTCTCAACACTCAAAATAACTTACCCCATCTTAAACAAGAATTTGAAACTCAAATCCTAATTAAAGAAGGTCTATATAACCCCCAGGTCATGCCCGAACAATTCAAAACCATCTTTGAAACTTATACTGGAAAAACACTCAAAGCCCCATTATCTGAAATAAAATCTCCAGCAACATCTTCTTTCATTAACAAGACGGTGAATTGACGAATCTTTAAGGGCTTGTTACTCTAACATCCATGATGGCCGGCACCTTTTTTTATTGGAGTATCTCTT
Organism: Actinomycetota bacterium; assembly: GCA_002716485.1. GTDB lineage: Bacteria > Margulisbacteria > Marinamargulisbacteria. The sequence continues at coordinate 20,148 of PBBE01000037.1, read as the reverse complement.
GCACATTTTTTCTGAGTGCAGGGCTCTTGCTCCAGCTCTTTATAAAACACCGACACCTCAACCAAAACAACATTATTCTAAGCCTAATAACAGACGCGCTCACTGCCTTTAACAACCGTGTATTTTCAAGTATTTCCCAAGCCCTCTTATATACCTCATTAGTCATCATGGTATTATCACAAATTTTTAATAAGCCCTATTCTTGGAACCAAATTGGGGCGTTCTTTCTAGGTGGTCTTATCCTCAACTTCCTTTCTTTTTGTATCTTAAGACTCATCCCAAAACTCATCCCCATCATCATTAAACTTAACCATGCCTACCTAAGTGACGGTCTACAGTCCCAAATCAAAATTGCCACCTGTGTCGGGCTCATTTTAGTAACCCCTTTTCTCCTTGGATTAATGAGCTGTCATTTCTTTTTAGGAGAATCCACTATCATTGGGTATACTTTAGGTGCCACATTTGCAGCATTTTTTCTTCGAATCGGCAGCAGCTTATTCAAAAGCAGTAGTGAAATCAGTAGTCAAATTGATCCCCACTCAAATCCATCCAAAAAAGACCCACGAAACCCCGCTAGTATCCTGGCAATAAGCGGGCAACTCATCGGGAATATCATGGGGGGATCTGTCGATATCTTAAGCTCCTATCTTTTCACAATTATCGCCTGTCTACTATTCCCAACAACCTATGCCCTCCAAGGCCTAATTTCTCCTGAAATAGCACAACAACTTCGCACATGGCCACTCATCATTATCAGTGTTAGCTTAATAGGTCCATTAATTAGCTGGGCACTCTCTCATTTTCAAATCAAACAAGCCAAAAGCAGCAATCTTTTACTAGAAAATTTATATATTTCTTTACTCTTAATCGCCATAAGCGCCTACTGGGCGAGTCATAAACTGGTCACACCTAGTAGTATTATCCAGTCTCCAAACCATCTTTTCTTATGCTTTCTAATTGGCCTTATTGGCTCCATCATTATTAGTTTTACTGCAGAATTTTTAACCTCCTACCGATACAGCCCCACACAAACGGCAGCAAAAGATGTCCCCATAGGCCCCCTTTTCACCCTATTAAACGCCTTTAAAACGGGTCAACAATCTAGCGTTATTTATATCATCTACCTCATTTTAATCGGAACAAGCAGCTTATACTTAGGTGGATTTTACGGATTGGCCATTAGTGGCTTTGGTATCTTAGCCATTACCCCATCCCTATTAATCATTCATAGCTTCTCACCCATTGCCAATATCTGTCATGACGTCTGTATCTTATCTAAAAAAAGTAAAATCCAAATCAATAACATCAAAACAGCTCATCAAATTGGAACGACCATTTTAGCGTTCAAAAATGGGCTCACATGTGGCGCTTCATCCATATCCAGCATTGGACTATTCCTTGCGCTTATCTTACAATCCAAACAAAATCTTCACCATTTATTTCAAATTGACCACTGGTGGCTTATTGGTATCTTTATTGGCATTACATTGGTCTTTTCTTTAAGCGCCTCTCTCACCCAAAAAGTAAAAGAACTGGTTCTCATCACCATCAAAGAAGTAGAACGACAATTTAAAGAAATCCCTTTTCTATCAGAAAACAAAGCCAATCCAGATATCATAAAAGCCGCTGACTTTAATGTCCGGTTTTGTATGGACAGCCTTATTATCCCTGGTCTTATCATGGCCTTTATCCCCCTACTTTGCGGCTACCTACTAGGCCCAAAGTTACTTATTGGCCTTGCTTCAGGGTGTCTATTGGTTGGATTAATTTCTCATTATTTTTGGAGCAATTACGGAGATCGCATTGAAAACATTAATTCCTATATTAAACAAGGTCATTACGGCGGAACAGAAAGCCCTAATTATCCCCTCTTAAGTCAAATAAGCCCATTTGGAACCATTTTCAATCAACTACTTAGCCCAAGTGTAAATATGCTAATCAAATCAGTTGCCATTTTAACCTTTCTAATTGTTGAAATTTTATAGGATAATATAGTCCTAATTTTAGAAGGATCTCTCAATCCATGATACAATATCATCAAACTTAACAAAGGAGCACTCCTCTTATGAAACGTCCTCAAATGATTGCAGGAAACTGGAAAATGAATACCACTTATGAAGAAGGCCTTCTCTTAACAGAAGCACTCATTAACGCACATCCAGACCCTCTTTGTGAAATTGTTTTATGTCCGCCATTTACACATCTATTCGGGATTAGCTCCCTTATAAAGACCAGCCCTATAAAACTAGGTGCTCAAACAATGTCCCAAGAAAAAAATGGGGCATTTACAGGTGAAATTTCTGCAGACATGTTAAAAAGTTGTCATTGTAAATTTGTCATTATTGGCCACTCAGAACGACGTCAGATTTATCAAGAAAAAAACACAGACATTAATCAAAAACTAACGACTAGTATCCACAATCAACTTACACCCATACTATGCATTGGAGAAACATTAGAAGAACGCAATAACCAACAAACCCTTTCTATTCTCCAAAATCAACTCAAAGAAGGTCTAAAAGGGCTATCCAACGACCTACTAATCAATAACCAAATCGTCATCGCCTATGAACCTATCTGGGCCATTGGGACAGGAAAAGTAGCCACCCCAGATCAAGCTCAAGAAGTACATCAATTTATTAGAAATTTCTTATCCAGCCAATTTTCAGATCAACTGGCGCAACAAACACAACTTTTATATGGTGGATCAGTAAAAGCAGAAAACATCCAAGCTTTAATTGAAAAACCAGACATTGATGGCGCCTTAGTCGGTGGTGCATCCTTAACTGCAGCCAGCTTTTCCGCCATTATAAATGGTGCTGTACAAACACTCACAAGATGAATCAGCCACTTTTTGGCATTCTCCTAGCAATCCTACTTCTATTCACCCCTATACAGGCAACAGCGAACTCAACTGAGCCACCACCCACCGTACAAATTGTCACCAACTATGGTGACATTATACTTCGCCTATATCCAAAAGAAGCCCCCAAGACCACCGCTAACTTCTTACGTTATGTCAATGACGGATTTTATGACCACAGCATCTTTCACCGAGTCATTGACGGCTTTTTAATTCAAGCCGGCGGTTTTAATGCTGATATGAGCCCCAAAAAAACCCTAAAGCCGATTTTGAACGAGTCCAGAAACACCCTTAAAAATGAACGCGGCATGGTCGGCATGGCCCAAGCTGCAGCCGCCCCTCATAGCGCTGAATCTCAATTTTATATTAATGTCGTGGATAATTTTTTCCTTGATAAGCCCATCCAAAACGGATATGGATTTACAGTCTTTGCCAAAGTGATTCATGGCATGAAAACAGTAGATAAAATCAAACGCGTACAAACGCGAAACCTACGGGTCTACTCGCCTACTTATAAACGTAAAATCTTCCTCCACCATGTACCTGAAAAAACCGTCTTAATTGAATCCGCTAAACAACTGTCACAAAACTAAATAAGCCGTCACGATTAACTAAAACTCAAACAGCAGGTACATCCAAAGACCGCCGAAACATGGCCACTGTATTTTTCATTAACATCGCAATTGTCAACGGACCTACCCCACCAGGCACCGGTGTAATTGCAGATGATCGTGGAGCAACAGACTCATACTCAACATCACCCACTAACCGATATCCCCGCTGAGCATTAGGATCTGATACCCGATTAATCCCCACATCAATGACCACAGCCCCTTCTTTAACCATATCTTCAGTAATAAACCCAGGCTGACCAATCGCTGCCACTAAAATATCCGCCTGAGTAGTTAACTCTTTTAATTGCTTAGATCGAGAATGACAAATAGTAACAGTCGCATTACCAGGCGTCTCTTTTTGAACCAACATCGCGGCCAAAGGTTTGCCTACAATATTACTTCGTCCAACAATAACGACATGTTTCCCTTCCGTTTCAATCTTATAATATGACAATAACTCACAAACACCATAAGGTGTACAAGACCGAATTGTCGGCAATCCAGATAGTAGTCTTCCTACATTAATAGGATGAAATCCATCCACATCTTTTGACGGATCAATAAGTTCAATAATGGCTTGTTCATCATAGCCTGAAGGCAAAGGAAGTTGAACCAAAATACCATGAACCTGATCATCTTGATTTAATTGTTGAATAACCGCCATCAACGCCTCTTGCCCCACATCTTCAGGTAAAAGGTGTTCAAATGACTCAACCCCAATCCGCTTACATGCACTTTTCTTCATTCCAACATACGCTTGAGATGCCGGGTTATCTCCCACTAATACCACGGCCAAACCAGGTCGCTTCTGATACTTAGTAAATAACTGATCAACTGTTGTGGTCAATTCATCTAAAATAACTTGTTTAAGCGCATTTCCATCTAATTGTTTAGTCACCAATCCTACCTCCTGAATCATCAATACTATTCCGACTGATTTAATACATAGCGCTGATTATCTTCAACACCATCTTTATATTTATCATAAGTCCCCTCATTATACCCTTCTTCTTGGCGACGGTGATTTAATTGATTCTTCTTAAAATACAACTGCATAACCTCCTCTGCAGACAAGCCTGCAACTGTACACATGGACACCCAAAAATGAAGCATATCAACCAATTCAATCTTAATATTATCCCAGTCATCATCTTCTTTTTTCCACCACTTCCAATTCAAACTATCCACCGCTTCTGCCATCTCTTGTTTCATGGCCAATTCAAAATTCAAAAACCACTTTCGACGTACTTCAGGATCTTTAATATCCTCATATAAAGACGCATTAATTCGCTGATTTAATTCAATTTGTTTTTCAAAAATATCTTGTAAATCCATTCCATTGTCCTTTCGTACTCATCTTAATATAAGACCCAGTTTAATACACTTCAATAACTCCAGACAAGAGATCTCAAAAAAGCCCTTTAAAAGATAATTAATAATTAAAATATTTTTTATTGACGTAATAAATAAAAGTATAATAAAATAAATAACATGGTCACTCAAACATTAAGCACCACATTAATGGGTATCAATGCCTTAGAAGTCATTATCGAAGTCGATGCTAGACAAGGGCTACCAGGTGAACATATTATCGGCTTACCCGATACCGTCATCAGAGAAAGTAAAAACAGAATTAAATCTGCCATTAAAAATGCCGGATTTGAATATCCATTAAAACAATATACCATTAACCTAGCGCCTGCTGAAATCCCCAAAGAAGGCCCTTTATTTGATCTAGCCATTGCCGTAGGAATCTTAAAAGTCACCCAACAACTCAAGCAAGACATAAATGGGGTTTTAGTAGGTGAACTCTCCTTAGATGGGCACGTGAAGCCTGTTAGAGGCATTATTGCCATCGGTGAACTTATAGCTGCATCCAAACATAAGACCCTAATATTACCCAAAGACAATCTAGAACAAGCCCAACTAATCCCTGGAATCACCCTACACCCCCTTACACATTTACGAGACCTTAAACAACCATTAAGCCAAACATCAAGCGCAACTGAAACTCAATTACCGACCCCTAAATACCCAAGAAACCTGGATTATAAATATGTAAAGTGCCAAGAGCATGCCAAACGAGCATTAGAAATCGCAGCGGCAGGTCATCATAATGTTCTATTAGTAGGCCCACCTGGCTCAGGAAAAAGCATGTTACTCAAACAGCTCCCCTCAATTTTAGCGCCCATGAACAAACAAGCGCTTATAAACACCTTAAAAGTACATAGCATCTCAACAAAAGAAGGCTTACCGAAAAAATGCCCCACCCTTCGTCCTTTTCGTGCCCCCCATCACAGTGTTTCCATGGCCGGCATGATTGGGGGCGGAACCCCAAGTCCCATGCCCGGAGAAATTAGCCTTGCCCATAACGGGGTATTATTCTTAGACGAAATGGCAGAATTTCCTCGACAAATATTAGAGTCACTCAGACAACCCTTAGAAGACCATCAGGTCACCATATCCAGAGCCAATATTAGTTTACAATATCCCGCTCAGTTTATTTTAGCGGCGACTATGAATCCCTGTCCTTGCGGATACTATAAGGATCCCCAAACCCCATGTACATGCCGCTCCAATGAAATTCAAAAATATTGGAAAAAAATTTCTGGCCCCATTTTAGATCGTATCGACATGATCATAGATGTCCCAAGATTATTGGCAAGTGAACTCGAAAACAACACCCCAGATGAAACCTACCATTCCAGCCAAATGCGAAAGAGAATTGTTCAAAGTCAGCATATTCAACACCAACGTCAAGGGTGTATCAATGCCCATATCACCCCTCAACAACTGGATGAGATTGCCCCCATCCACAAAGAGGATAAGCCCCTACTCTTACATGCCCTTGATAAAGGATTAATGAGTATGAGAAGCATGGCCAACATCAATAAACTGGCCCGTAGTATTGCCGATCTAAACGGACATCCAGAAATTAAACGCCAAGATATTTTAGAGGCCATGCAATATCGTAAAAGTCACTATCAAAACCTGCATTTACCCAGCCCAACATACCCATCATCCCACACCCCATATCCAAGTCAAGGCCCAATGATCTAATTTATTTAACTTGAAAAACACCTTCATGTCACGTATAATTGAATCAACGTAATTTTTATAAAAAAACAAATGCAACAAAGGCAAGGATCGTTTTTTTGGCATATCTAAAAAAAATTGAACACTATTTTTGGATCTACTTAATTTTTAGTGTTGCACTAGGCTTTATCACGCCTCGTTTTTTCCTTCCTTATGAAGGATACATTGTCCATATCATTATGGTTATTATGGGTCTGTTATATTTAAAAGTAGATATTTTAGATATTGTTACCCACGTCAAAAAACCCTTATATTTACTCTATATTTGTTTCAGTAACCTCATCATCATTCCCATCATTGTCTTTTTCATTTTCAGACCCTTAGGCAATGAAATTAGCACCGCACTCTTACTACTTGCCGCCCTCCCCGCAGGGGTCTCATCGGCCGCATTTACGGATATTATGAAAGGAAAAACGTCCCTTAACCTAACACTTATTATCTTTTCTAATTTATTTGCTGTTTTTACCATTCCATTTTTATTTTATATCCTCATGGGGACCCATTTAAACCTGGATCATATGGAGTTATTTTTAAATTTATTTAGAATCATCTTTATTCCCTTTATTATTGCCAAAGCAATCAAGCATACCATCGTAAAGAACCTAAAGAGAAACATTGAGGACAGCTATAATTTTCTTATCATCATATTACTTGGCTTTATGATCATGATTTCAATTGCCTATCAATCCGAATACATTTTAAACAATATTCTGATGCTCAGTAAAACACTAGGCATCTTATTTATTGCCTTTATCCTATTACAGCTCTTAGGCTATGCCAGTGTCTTCTGGCGAAAAAAAGGTGAAAAGCTAGCGGTATCTAACTCAAATATGATCATGAACAATGTACTAGGAATCGTTTTAGCCATTGCCTTTTTTCCAGATTCCATCACCACCATTGTGATTTTGTCACTAATACCTTGGAATGTCATGATCATTGCCAAACACTGGTACAAACGATACTTACCCTAAATAAAACGTATCCTATTTAAATCCATTCTCAAACTAGATAGTCCGCTTAACTAGTCTTTTTCAAGCTGGTTGGCCATGCTACTAAAAGAAAATTTCTTTCGAGAGGGAGTCCTTCGCCGTTGAGCCTGGGGTTCACGGTTAGACTTTTGCATCCGCTTGGCCAAACGAGAGAAAGTAAGATTAGGTGAAGAAGGCCTAGACACCTCCTCTTCTTCAGATGATTTTACATCCTGAGCAGGACGCTTCATCTCTTGATCCAATACAGACGTCGGTAATAAAGAAGGATTTTCAGCCTCTTTATTCCCACGATCACCGGTCATACGAACCCCTTGTTCTGAAGAGAATTGATCAGAGTTATCAAGAAATTGCTGATCTGCAAAACCATCATCTTGAAAACCAACTTGCGCCAAGGTAATCGTAGGCACTAAAACAACAATCAAACAAAGATACCGAGAGACAAACATAAGAGTGATCCTATTCAATAATATTTCCAAATGAGAAAGCAGTATAAAAAGCAATAGAAAGTTCACCTCTAATACTGTCTCTTTCATGTCTAATAGTACTCCTATTTAATATAAAATAAAAGGACTGAATTTGATCCCTAAAAAAACCATCCCAACACCTATCTAAACGACACATCAATACCCCCAGAATCCTCCTACATCCAACTTAACTCATACTTACATAATCACTAATATAATCCACAGCCTGAAATACCGTTTCTTTTGGGTAGCTTGCACATAACATCTTCAGTGACTCATAAGCAAAGCCCGAACGCTTTTGAAGGGACACTTGACACTGATCACAATGCCATACCTTAAGTAAAAAAATGACCAAATAATCTTTCTTCGGATTACATCGACAACATGAACATTTCATAACTTCCCCCCTCTTATTTCCTTCTACAACCAATAAATCGTTAATAGTAATAAAAAAAATGCATCGATATTAATAAATATATTTATAATATTACAAAAAATATAATAAAAAAAACCACCATAAAACCCACTTAAAAAGACATCCAAGTAGTGTTACAATATAGGCTTAATAATACAGGAAATAAGGACAGGCAAAAATGAGTACCCATGAGCTAAATAAAACTGAGTTAAACGAAATCGCCAAGGCCATTCGTGGCTTAAGTATCGATGCTATTGAAGCCGCAGGTTGTGGTCACCCAGGACTCCCCTTAGGTTGTGCTGAAATTGGGGCATATTTATATGCCAAGTACCTTAACTATAATCCCAAACAAACAGATTGGTCGAACAGAGACCGATTCATTTTATCGGCCGGGCATGGGTCCATGTTATTGTACAGTTGTTTATATTTGGCCGGATATGACGTGAGTCTAGATGATATCAAGCAATTCAGGCAACTAAACGCCCCTACTGCTGGTCACCCAGAATATGGCGAATTACCAGGGGTTGAAACCACTACTGGACCATTAGGTCAAGGCCTGGCAAATGGCGTGGGTATGGCACTAGGTAACCGCATGGTCCAGTCCCAATTAAACTTAAAGGAATTAATGAATGGCAGAGTCGTGGTCTTAACGGGTGATGGCTGCATGATGGAAGGGGTAACTGGGGAAGCCAGTTCCTTAGCCGGTCATTTAGGGCTAGGAAACTTAACCGTAATTTATGACAGCAACGACATCTGTTTAGATGGTCCAACAGAGGAATGTTTTACGGAAGATGTGGCCCAACGCTATGAATCCTATGGCTGGGATGTCCAACAGATCGATGGCCACAATTTTAATGAGATTCAAGCGGCATTAGCACACGCTGACACTCAAAATAAGAAACCCAGTTTAATTATTGCCAAAACCACAATTGGATTCGGTGCCCCTAGTGTAGCAGGAACCAGCGAGGTCCATGGTAAGGCCTTAGGTGAAAGTGAAGCAGAAAAAACCAAAGAAGCATTAGGAATCCCTGTGACGCCACTATTTCATGTCAGCAACGACGTAAAATCTTACTTTGAGACCCATCAGCAACAATTAAAAGCAAAATATGACTCTTGGGAAACACAATTCAAGCAGTGGCAAGAACAAAATCCTGAACTGGCAAAAAAATGGTCTCAATATAATCTCCAAACCCTTCCTAATAATTTTGAGGAGCACTTAAGTAATGTAGAAATCAAAGATAATATTGCAACCCGCCAGGCCTCATCTGCCGTATTACAGTATTTATACGAATCCATTCCTAATTTAGTGGGTGGTTCTGCCGACTTATCTTGTTCAGACAATACCATGATGAAGAAAGACGGCATTGTCAGTGCCGATAATTACTCCGAAAGAAACATTAAGTATGGGGTCCGGGAATTTGCCATGGCCGCCATTGCCAATGGCCTGGTATTGCAGGGCCAATTAAGGACCTATATTGGAACCTTTTTCACCTTTTCAGATTACATGAAAAACGCGATCCGATTAGCGGCGATCATGCGAGTTCCAGTCATTTATCAATTCACCCATGACAGTGTCTTATTAGGCGAAGACGGCCCCACCCATCAACCAGTGGAACACTTGGCCAGTTTACGAGCAACCCCTGGCATCACGGTCATTCGACCTGCAGACGGAAATGAGACAAAAGGTGCATGGTCAGTGGCCTTACGCTCAAAAGAGCCGGTAGCGATTGTTTTAAGCCGTCAAAAATGTCCTAAAGTAGTCGGCACCCAACAAGGCGAAATTAAAAATGGCGCCTATATTATCAAAGACAGTGAGAACACTGAGTTAGACTTTTGTTTATTGGCCACTGGATCAGAGTTATCATTGGCAATAGAAGTGGCAGATCAATTATCACAAAAAGGAATCACATCAGTAAGAGTGGTATCCGTTCCTTCATTCGAGTTATTTAATGAACAAACTCGCGAATATCGTAACAAGATATTAGGTAATGCACGCCAATATTGTTCCATCGAGGCCCAAAGTTCCTTTGGTTGGCATCAGTATATTGGCCGAGACGGGATCACCATTAGCATGGACCGTTTTGGTGCCAGTGCCCCAGAGTCAGACCTACGGGAAAAATTTGGCTTCACAGCCAACGCCATCACCAAAAAGTTACTCACGGTGCATGAGGTCACATTACAGCAATAGCAAATCACTGTAAAAGCGTAATAAAAGAAAAGGGTAGATGGTAAGCCGGATTCTGTTTGGGCATTCATCTATCTGGGCGTAACGTCACCGTTAGGCTCATGCGATCAACCCGGGAATCGTAGCGATGCGAGCGACATCTGTTCCCCTATTTGATCTTGCTCCAGATGGGGTTTACCCAAGAGGACTATTACTAGCCTCTTAGTGAGCTCTTACCTCACTTTTTCACCCTTACCCGAAAAAATTGGGCGGTATAGTTTCTGTGGCACTTTCCGTAGGATCACTCCCCCCACCCGTTAGGTGGCATCTTGCTCGACGGAGTCCGGACTTTCCTCTCCACAAAAAAAAGCAGAGCGAATGCCTCATCTACCCATAAAAATCATACACCTCAACCCCAAAATTAGCAAGACAAAATAAAAAAGACGAGCAAAGCAATGTCAAAACAACACGAGCAAACAAGACGAGCAAACAAGACGAGCAAAGCGATGTCAAAACAACACTAAAATAAAGAAAGAAAAAATCGTTCAGTTTTTCGAAGTGGGCCAAAATTGCAAAGGGAGTTTATTCAATATAAACGACCGGCGCAATTTAGGTTCAATTCGGGAAACTGAGCGATTTTTGGTGGGCCCACTAGGACTTGAACCTAGGACCTAACGGTTATGAGCCGTCCGCTCTAACCAACTGAGCTATGGGCCCAATCACTCATACAAACTCGGCGAGGCGTTTCCGACGATTCGGGTGCCTCAATTTCTCAAGGGCCTTACATTCAATCTGCCGAATCCGTTCCCGAGTCACGTTATAGATATACCCGACCTCTTCCAAGGTCTTCGGAACCCCATCTTCCAAGCCAAAGCGAAGCCGAAGCACACGCCCTTCCCGTCCGGTCAGTTCACAAAGCACATCTTCTAACGTTTCTTTCAAGGACTCCCTGAGCATATTCCCTTCAGGAAGCTCCTGCCGATCATCTTCCAAAAAGTCACTCAAAAAGCCCACTTCATCTCCCACGGGCATCTCCAAGGAAAAAGGCACCTGCGAAATCTGCACAATTTCTTTAACTTTATCTGCAGAGATTCCAGCCCGCTCCCCAATCTCTTGATCCGTCGGCTTGCGTGACAACTCTTGTAAAAGTTGCCGAGAAATCTTTCTCAACTTATTAATCGTCTCTACCATATGCACCGGAATCCGAATCGTCCGAGACTGATCCGCAATGGCCCTAGTAATCGCCTGACGAATCCACCAAGTCGCATAAGTACTAAACTTATACCCTTTGGTATAATCAAACTTTTCAACCGCCCGAATCAAGCCAATATTACCCTCCTGAATCAGATCCAAGAACAAGATCCCACGGCCCGTATACTTTTTGGCAATACTAACCACTAACCTTAGATTAGCCACCACCAACAACTGCTTGGCAATCTCATCCCCTTCCGTCATGCGTTTCGCAAGATCAAACTCTTCCTCTTTCTTAAGAAGATTCACTTGCCCAATTTCCTTTAAGTACATCTTAACGGCATCATCAGCGCCCATCTCATCTTTATTCACTAAAATCTTACTATATTGATCCACTGACGGCTCTTCAAACGACACCGATTCTGTATCTACTTGGCTCACTGATCTATTGTCACTAAAACCTGAACGAAACCCGTCTTTACCAACTTGATCCTTCTTGACCATCTTCTTTCTTTTTTGTGAGTTACCCATAATTTAGTTGCTCCCTTGATGATTTTAATTCTTTTAGTTCATTTAACAACATCAAAATCTGTTCCGTATCCTTCCCTGTCTTTTCTATCTCTCTAATTGCTACTTTAATTTCCTCTCGACGTTTCGACACATAATATTCTTTTAAAACCCCTATACACTCATCAATTTGTTGCGTTACATTTACTTTCGTAAACACCTGCTCACCTTCTATTAAGAGCGCCCCATACTTCTTTTTTAATTCATCATCTTCTATTTCATCATAAAGTGCTTGATTATATAAGTCCGAGCCAATAATAATTCCCATTAATTTGACATAATCTGGATCAATAAAATCAATTCCTTCTAATTTCGACCGTAATGACTCCCGATATGACTGATCTGTGGCGGATACATAAGCTAAAAAGGACGCTGCTTTGAGATACTTTGAGGTATGATCTTTCTTGGAAAACTTTAAACTACTGACCACATTATACCGAGTTTTTCTGATTTGTGCCAGAATTATTTCTCGATCAATTTCCAATTCCTGCGCCAAGATCCCCACATAATGATCCTGAACCACCTTGGATGGATTCAATTTCACAACGTCTAATAACTGTCCTAAACACTTTGAAACCGTATCAATCTCTCGATTCGGCAATGCGTTAACGCTCGTCTCAATTAAGCGATCCAAAACAGGTACGGCCTGATCAATGAGCCCCTGAAAATAATCGGCATCGTGAGCCAACAAAATATCCGCCGGGTCCTTTTCCGACATGGACAAACACTTAACCGTCATCCCAAAGGGTGCCAAGACCTGATAACTTTTCTGCATCGCCATTTGTCCGGCCTGATCATTATCAAATGCCAAATAAACGGTATCTGTAAATCGTTTTATCAGTTGTACCTGTTCTTTGGTCAACGCGGTTCCCATGACCCCCACACTATGCGCAAATCCAAACTGATGGGCCATCAACACATCCATATACCCTTCCATTAAAATAGCAAACCCTGCTTTTTTAATGGCCGGTTTGGCCAAGCCAATCCCATATAACAATTTCCGTTTATTAAACAAACGACTTTCTTGTGAGTTCACATATTTAGCCACACTACGATCCGAGTTTCCCGATTGCATGACCCGGCCCCCAAATCCAGTCACTCGTCGCTGATAATCCAAAACCGGAAAAATCAATCGCCCTGAAAACCGTGACCGAAACTGCCCCTGGTCGGTGCGATAAAAGACCCCCGTCCGATCAATAATGTCATCACTAGCCCCTTCCTTTTTCAAAAAAGACGCGGCATCAAAAGACGACGGCGAAAACCCAAGCTGAAACATCTCAAAGCTATCTTTCAAGACCCCTCGATCCGCCAAATAAGATACCGTCGGCCCCGATTCCGCCAAAAACGTTTGATATTTAGCCAAAAGCAAAGCCAACATATCCCGAATCGTATCAAAATCAGTATGATATTGAGAGGCCGAGCCCCTTGTCTCTTCAACAACAATCCCAGCCCGTTGCGCGATCACAGTGACAGCCTCCACAAAGGTAAGACTATCTACTTTTTGAACAAAAGAAATTAAATCTCCCGACTCGTGACAACCAAAACAATGAAAGATCTGTTTTTCAGGGCTTACAGTAAACGACGGCGTCTTTTCAGAATGAAAGGGACAAAGGCCAATAAAATTTCGGCCCCGTTTCTTCAAGGTCACGTACTCTGATATAACCCCCACAATATCAGAGTACTCACGAACCTGTTGAACCGTGGAATCCGCAATCAAGCAGATTCAAGAACCGATTGCGCTGCCACAAGCCGCGCAACAGGGACCCGATACGGCGAACAAGACACATAGTCAAAGTTATGTCGTTCACAGAACACAATCGAAGCAGGGTCACCCCCATGTTCACCACAGATGCCTATTTTCAAGTCATCACGGGTCGCTTTTCCATTCTTCATCGCCATTTCAATCAACTGCCCCACCCCATTTTGATCTAAGGTCTGAAACGGATCAGCAGCATAAATCCCCTTCTCGACATAAGACGGCAAGAACTGTCCTGAATCATCTCGAGACAAACCATAAGTCATTTGAGTCAAGTCATTAGTCCCAAAAGAAAAGAACTGTGCATCTTCTGCAATTTGAGCAGCAACTAAAGCCGCACGAGGCGTCTCAATCATCGTCCCAATCAAATACTGAACAGGTTGACCAGATTGAGCAATCACGTCATCACAAACTGACTTAATGCGATCTTTTAAGAACGCCAACTCTTGTTTCACGCCAACCAAAGGCACCATAATCTCAGGTATCACCACTTTCCCCGCCTGTTGACACTCAACCGCAGCTTGCATGATGGCCCGCGCTTGCATTTCACAAATCTCAGGAAAAGAAATCGCCAATCGACACCCCCGATGCCCGAGCATCGGATTTAATTCATGAAGTTGCGATAATTTTTGTTTAATCTGAGCCACTGACTTCCCAATCTCTTGAGCCAATTGTTCAATCTGCTGATCATCATGAGGCAAAAACTCATGAAGGGGCGGATCTAACAAACGAACCGTCACAGGCAGACCGTCCATCACATCAAAAATCTGTTTAAAATCTTCTTTTTGGACAGGAAACAACTTATCAAGGGCCGCTTGACGCTCTGAATCTGACTCTGCCAAGATCATTTCACGAACCACTTTAATTCGATCCGCTTGAAAGAACATATGTTCCGTCCGACAAAGACCAATCCCTTCCGCCCCAAAGTTACGAGCCACTTGAACATCATGAGGGGTTTCTGCATTGGTCCGAACCTTCATGCGCCGAACCTCATCCGCCCAATTCATCACTGTTTCAAAATCACCAGACAGTTCAGTTTCAACCAAAGGCACTTCACCCGCAATCACATTCCCAGCAGACCCATCAAGGGTAATATAATCATTATCTTGATAAACCTGGCCCCCAATGCTCACCTCTCCTTTATCCAAATCAATTTGAACATCCGAACACCCGGCAACACAAGGTTTACCCATCCCACGAGCAACTACCGCTGCGTGACTGGTCATTCCCCCTCTTGCGGTAAGAATCCCTTCAGCCGCATGCATCCCCCCAATATCTTCAGGAGATGTTTCAGTCCGAACAAGAATCACCTTTTGGCCATTTTCATGCCGCTGTTCAGCCTCATCCGCAGTCAAAACAATTTGACCGACTGCAGCACCAGGCGATGCTGGCAAACCTTTAGCAAGAACCGTTATTTGTGCAGACGGATCCAAGTTAGGGTGTAAAAGTTGATCAATTTGATTAGGGTCAATACGAAGAAGCGCCTGTTTCGAATCAATAAGTCCTTCATTCACCATATCCACCGCAATTTTAACTGCGGCAGCAGCGGTTCGTTTCCCACTACGGGTTTGAAGAATATAAAGAGTCCCTTCTTCGATGGTAAACTCCATATCTTGCATATCTTTGTAGTGAGTTTCAAGGTGTTTATAAATCTCAACCAATTCATTATAAGGCGCAGGCATCAACGCTTCTAAAGAAGAGATAGGCTCAGGAGTCCGAATTCCTGCCACCACATCTTCACCTTGTGCATTCACAAGATATTCACCATAAAAGACATTTTCACCAGTCGATGGGTTCCGAGTAAAGCAAACCCCAGTCCCTGAAGTATCCCCCAGGTTTCCAAAGACCATAGCTTGCACATTAACCGCCGTTCCCCATTCATCAGGGATCTGATTAATGGCACGATATTTATAGGCACGATTAGAGCGCCACGATTTAAATACTGCCCCAACAGAAGCAATTAACTGAGCCATGGGATCTTGAGGAAAGGCGGTGCCTTCTTGAGCCATATAAGCTTTAAATTGAGCCACAAGGTCTTGAAGATCTTGTTCAGAAAGGTCGGTATCCAGTTCCACACCAACAGCTTGTTTTTTCTTTTCAAGAATAAGTTCAAACTGATGATGATCAAGTCCTAGGACCACGTTCCCGTACATTTGAATAAATCGTCGATAACTATCCCAAGCAAAACGAGCCGATTGGGATTTATTGGCAAGACCGACAACCGTTTGGTCATTAAGGCCAAGGTTAAGAACGGTATCCATCATCCCAGGCATGGAGACCCGAGCACCCGATCGAACCGAAAAAAGCAAGGGATTATTAGTATCCCCAAAAGTTTTCCCAAGAGATTGTTCCACTTGAGCAATGGCTGATTTCATTTGATTAACCACAGACTCAGAAAGCGACTGATCACACTCATAGTAACGGGCACATTCTTCGGTAGAGATAGTAAAGCCAGGAGGAACCGGAATCCCAAGATTCACCATTTCAGCCAAGTTGGCCCCTTTTCCACCTAAAATCTCTCTCATTCCACGTTGACCTTCGGCATTTTTATTACCAAAAAAGTACACCGATTGTTGTTTAGTAGCGACAGTCATAAAGACACTCCTTTTAATGGACCAAGAAAATGACCCAAATATTTAATTTTTTCATCTATATCAACTCACTAGTATACAAAACCCTCCCCCAATCATCAATCCCAAAACCAAAAAAAACCAACAACAAAACAACACAACAAGCAACGCGACGAGCAACGCAACGTCGAACCAACACTACGAGCAACACGACAAGCAACACGACGAGCAACACGACGAGCAACGCGACAAGCAACGCGACAAGCAACACGACAAGCAACACGACGAGCAACGCGACGTCGAAGCAACACGACGAGCAACGCGACGAGCAACGCGACGTCGAAACAACACGACGTCCCCAAACTTTCAATAACTTACGTTTATAAATCGTGAGCAGTGTTCAAATTTTGGGGTGCAGACTACCGAAGAGCGTAGCCCTCAGGCGAAGCGGTGTAGTTAAACCCCAAAATTTGGGCGCTGATCGCGATTTAGAAATGTAAGTGGTGGAGCTAAGCGGGATCGAACCGCTGACCTCTTGAATGCCATCCAAGCGCTCTCCCAGCTGAGCTATAGCCCCAAAAAAAAGAAAAGACAAAGACAAAAACCAGCACCATTAAAAATGGTAAACCAGCCCCTTCTTCTCAAACAGGGCATCCAACTGATAATAATCCCTGAGTGACTTAACTATACAATGAATCATCACAGAATTCAAATCCAAAATCACCCATCCACTATCCACATCCCCAGCCACTTTAGCTCGAGAAAAAAAATCAACACTATCATTACCCACCAACCGAGGAACAGCCTCCGAAAACGACTCCAACATGGACCGACAATGAATGATATTCTTCACTTCCACCACCATCACACATTCCGTAATCCACGGCTCCGAAATATCATATACCAAAACCGATTCACATTTCTTCTCTTCAGCCGCTTCAACAAGCCCCTCAACCACTCGCTCTATCTTACTGTCCATTTTGACGTCTCTCCAACTGACCTTTCAATTGAAGCCAATCATGACCGAGCACCAAGCTCATCTCCAACGGCTTCTGAGGCTTATCATATACAATTATCGTAGACGGGTCAATTAAGAGAAAGTCCGCCACTTGCACCGTCTGATCCAAATTCCCTTTCCAATCAACAAGCACCGATTCTTGATACCCAAAATGACCGGCATTACCCACCTTAACCACATTAAACCCCTGCGCTTCCAAAAAGCGCTGTGCCTGATGCGCAATCCCAGAAGTCCCCATCCCATTCAATAGCTCTAGCCTCATACCTGACAACGACTCTGACAAAACCTGTATCTCCATCTCAGGTTGTCTGACCCGTTCAGTTTGATCTGAAATCCGAGCCATTTCTTTCATCGTAACTGACCGTGACTCATTTTGAATCGGAGCCGGCGCCATAATCTCAACCTGCGCCTCATCCACTAACACCGGCTCAGGCCCACTCTGAGCAAGCAAATCAAATTGATCCAAAGTCTCAATCCGTTCAGGCGAATCCAAACGCTCTATATCCGGGCTCCTCACACCAACCATCGCATCAGGTTCAGGCCCCTCTTGATCCGATGAAACAGACCAAGTCACCTTCTCTTCCAACCCAAACATCATATCCTGAACCAAGGCATCTAATTTCGTAATATCCGGACGCCAATAACTGACCCCATCCATCAACACAACCGCCCCAGGTACCGTATCTTTATTTAAACGTCCATCTTGAAAAACCCCCAAAAACTGAACGGCCAAACTCCCCATCTGAGTCACACTCAAATTGGTATCGATCACTGAAAAAGCCTCTTTAACCAATACCGGCAACGATAACAACCGTTTAGAACTAGTTAAGGACTCTGCCAACTTCTGAACAAAGGTCTGTTGACGACGAATCCGTCCGATATCCCCTTCCCCATCTTGCCGAAAGCGTAAATACTGAACGGCCTGATCCCCAGTAAGTAACTGTTCACCCCGACTCAAATCAATATGTAAGTCCCCAGCGTAATCACGATAATACAAGTCCTTGTCCACTGTTACCTGAACCCCACCAATCAAATCCACTAACCCCGCGACCCCTTTCAAATCCACCTGCACGTAATAATCAATAGGCACCCCCAAAAACTGGGACACCGTCTTCACAAGTTTAGGGGTACCCCCAAACGCATAGGCATGATTAATTTTCGTAAACCCAAGCCCATCTACTTTTACACGCGTATCTCTAGGTATCGAAATAACCCCAATCCGCTCCCCATCCGAAGACAGATACAAGACCATAATACTATCCGACCGTTTAACATCACTAGTCTCATCAATCCCAAACGCCAAAACGGCCTTCCCATCAATCGCACGTTGCGGCATTAATGTCAAAAATGATTCTAAAACAGTAATATGACTTAATGCCATCATTATAAACCCAAAAATCAGCCCCAAGACCAATCCTGAACCCAGCAACCACAATAAAATTGACTTAACCAATCCCATACCCCTCCATTTAGATTGCTTAAAAAACAACTCTGCCATTACAACGCCCCTACTCTCAAAAATATCTCTTTCTTACTATCAGGTCCCATCTGGCCCAAATAAAAATGATAACAGTTAATGGTCTCTTCATGAACCTCTTTCTGAGCAAGCATTAGCTGCTTAATCACCAATATCGAAATCCCTAGGCAAGCCTCATCCAAATCACGATCAGCCAATTCTCTAATCACATCCAAACCACTAATATCTCGATCAGGCCCCACAAAATCAGCCACATATAAAACCTTAGCCACTGGGCCCATATTCGCAGTTCCAGTAGTATGCCACTTCACCGCATCCAAAACCGATTCATCATCAACCCCCAAGACCTGACCCAGGTACAAAGGCGCAGCAAACGCGTGAAATACGGCCGGAAACTGCCGCCAGACCTCCCTTAACTCAGATCCAATCTCAATTCCTTGACCAAGCAAATCATCCATTTTCATTTGCTTCAACACATCATGTAATATCCCTGCCTTAACAGCGCTCTCTTCAGAAACCCCATATCTAATGGCAAGCCTTCCAGCCATATTAGCCACCGCCATCGAATGACGAAACCGGTGTTCACTTAATACCGACCTCACATGATCAACATAAGGTCGATACCGCTGATCCGAAACGGGCATTAAAAAAGAAAACTCAACTCAATACTATCGTATTGAATACTCTCATGCCCAATCTTTTCACCCAACTCTTCCGAATACTTCGAATAGTTTAATGTAAACATATGAAAGTTACCCACATGAAGATCAATCCCAATCCCACCGACAATAAACCCTTCATTAATCCCACCTCTCAAATAAAGCGTATCAAACAACAACGCCTTTTCAATCCCCATATGAATATTCTTTCGAATATCATCATTCGCAGAAACCAATTCATAGTCAGCCGCAACAATCAAGTCCCCTTTGAGTAACCCTGGAAGGTATTCCTGATTAAAAAAATC
>PBBE01000036.1 GCA_002716485.1 Actinomycetota bacterium | reverse complement strand
GATACGTTTATTGCTGATTTGGCGGTGGCGACTAATGCCGGCCAAATTAAAACGGGGTCTTTGTGTCGAACGGATCGGATTGCCAAGTATAATCAATTGCTTCGGATTGAAGAGGATTTGGGGGAGATGGCCAGCTACTTAGGAGATGCGGCATTTTATAATTTGGCGCAAGTGAATGGCTAAATCATTTCGGCATACGGTTCTGTTTTTGGTTTTGTTAGGTGTCCTGTTGAATGTTTTGTGTATTGGAATACGCAATGTTTTTCGCTATAATAAATTTCGGAGTGAATATGATCAGTCAGTTCGGCAATTACAAGTGGCGTCAAAGTTGAATCAACAGTACAAGCGGCAGTTGTTACAATTTCAAGATAATTCTTATTGGGAACTGGAAGCGAAACGACGCTTAAACTATGTGAAACCGGGTGAGGCTGTTTATATTTTTATTAATCAAACAAGTGAGGCGAAATCATCGTGACAAGTCATGTAAATGAATCTGAACAGGCCAATGAACAAACAGAGCCTTCAGGCGACGCTCAAACAGCACCTGAGCAACCTGAAAAGAAAGTGTTAACGGAGCAAGACTTAATTGGCTCGGTTGTGAAGGGGGAAGTGACCAATGTCACTAATTTTGGGGCTTTTGTGCGCTTGGAAAATGGGGAAGAGGGATTGGTCCATATTTCAGAGATTGCCAATGAGTTTGTGACAAATATTAATGACTTTGTGAAGGCTGGGCAGACACTAGATGTGAAGGTTTTGGCTCGAAATAGTAAGAAAAAATTGGAGTTATCTATTAAGCAGGTGGGCAGTGCAGGAGCTAGTGGAGCTCCAAGTGTAAAGTCAACGACATCTGCACCGTCGACAGCCCCTCGTAAAGAGGTGTTTGTGAATAAGAAAAGCTCAGATACTAAATTTGAAGATAAGATGACGGCGTTTATGAAGCGATCGGAAGAGAAGCAGATTGATATTCGGCGAAATTTAAAAAATAAGTACGGGTTGAACCGGAAAAGGAAGGTCTAAGCTGAAGTTG
The DNA here is from genome assembly GCA_002716485.1 of Actinomycetota bacterium. GTDB lineage: Bacteria > Margulisbacteria > Marinamargulisbacteria. The sequence continues at coordinate 20,709 of PBBE01000036.1, read as the reverse complement.
CAGTGTCGATTGCTGGGTATGCTGCTGGGGGTTGTTTTTGTTGCTTTTCAGACAGTAGTGGTGGCTGATGAGGTAGCCTTGGACCCAGTATTAAGTGAGCAGGTTCAGTTTTATGATGGAATGTTATTTGGGGTCTTAGAAAAGGACCAGTTGATTAAGCAGAACTTAAAAGGTCAGGCCGTTTGGGGGGTATCATTTAAGGGGGCTATTAAGCAGGTACAGTTTCGTTTTGGGAAAGCGATCGTGTTGTCTGATGACGGGCGGTTGACGTGTTTGGATTTGATGTATGGGTATCAGGAATGGGAGGTTCTAGATTTTCCGGTATCTGAGTTTTTTGTTTCTTATCCGTTTATTTCTTTTGTGGCTGCGGATGGGACGGCAGGGGTTATTTCTTTTCAATCTGGTCAACTAGAATGGTCTCGACAAATACCGGGTGTTAAGGGCTTACAACAGATGGGCCATTCGGGTGTTTTGGCAGGGGTAATAGGCGCTGAGTTATGTATTTTGGGACTCACTACGGGAGAAGAGTTGGGGCGTTATTCGTTGCCTGATGAAAAAGCGAGTCTTTTAAAGACATTTAATGAGGGAGGTGTTCTTTCTCATTTGTCGACTTATTGGGTATTTAATTTAAAAACCAAGGAATTTAAGCGGTATCGGTTTAATGGAGATCCGATGGCTTGGGTTCAAGAGACCTTTTATGTGTATTATGATGAATTGGAGAGATTGATCGTTAAAGTCGATGCGGTGACCCAAGAACAGGTTTGGGAAATTCAGTTAGAGAAGCAGCCGGTGTCATTTTTTGATTCTGCTCATTTTATGGTAGTGGCCAATCAAAAGTCGCCGTCTATGTTGATTGATTTAAGAAAAGGCAGTGCCGATACTTTGGATCTTCAAGAGGTGGATATTGGGCAAGTAAGGCATATGTATTATCGTGCTGAACAAGGCGTTTACTTTGTGACAACGTCGACCTTGGTTCAAGTCCCATTATAAGAGAGGGGATCGATGAGCGCTAAAGTGACTACAGGGATTCTTAATTCAAAATATCAGTTAACGCAGTTGGTTTCTGAAGATATTATTTCGATCCATTATTTGGCCAAGACCTTATATTCGGATGTATTGGTTCATGTGTGGCGGTTTAAGTCTACTTATTTACATGATGAGTTGGTGCGGCGATTAATTCAGACTGCAGATCAGTTGAGTCAGTTACGTCATCCTCACCTTTTGCGGCTTTTAGATTATCATTTTGATGGTAAAGATTTTTATGTGATTTATGAGCGTCGAGGTCATATTCAGCGCTTAGAAACTTATCTTAAAGATAAGTCTAAATGGGAGATGAAAAATCTGTGGCAAATTTCGACGCAATTACTATCTGCGTCGGTGTACTTGCAAAGCAAGGGCTTGTTTGGCGGTAACTTGAATTTGAATGGCGTGTATGTGGATGAGAATGAGCAGGTTTATATCGTTAAAGCGATGGTGGCTTTATTGATTTATCAAGAGATTTGGGATCAGGTTTCTTTGGTGGATGAATTGATGTTTTATGCGCCTGAGTTTGTTCAGTGGAAGCAATATAATATTCAGTCGGATATTTATTCTTTTGGGGTGCTTTTGTATTTGTTTTTTAGTCAAAAGTGGCCGTATAAGTTCCAATATAAGATTGATGCATTGAAAAAGGAGTTTTTGAAAGGGCCACGTCCCTTTCAAAAAGCGAACGACAAAGTACCGGATCGGCTTTTTAACTTGGTTCAGGGCTGTATGGCCCAGGACCCGGGGAGTCGCTATCAGAGTTTTTCTCAGTTAATTAAGGTATATAAGGGGGAGTTGGACTTTGAGGTGCCTGAAATGCAAGCGGATACCTCCAAAGTAGTGGCGGATATTTCCAGCTCAATCCAATTGGCGTCTCAGCAGCGTCGAAAGCGTTGGGTTCGTTGGGGCTTATCCAGTTTTTTGGTAGCACTTCTTTTTCTGGGGTGTTATGGAGTATATTGGCGATATTTAAATTTGATTCCCCAGCGTATTGTCCCAGATATTGTTGGCTTGACCCAAGAGAATGCTCAGTTAGAATTATCTGAGTTGGGGCTTAAGAGTATGGTGTCTGGGGTTCGTTTTCATCCTGTATACTTAGAAGGAACGGTGATTGAGAGCCAACCAGTGGGGGGACGTGATGTAAAATTAAATCGCATGATTCGATTATTTGTTTCGAAAGGCCAGAAGGAAGTGGCGGTCCCTGATTTAGTGGGTCGCACCAAGTTCCAAGCGGAGCAGTTATTGGTGGATCGAGATTTGGTGGTTCATGATATTCAAGAAGCCTATTCTTTAGAGTTTCCGTCAGGGGTGATTATTGCCCAAACGCCGACCCCGAATACCTTGTTTCAGCCGGATGATCAGGTGAGCTTGGTCTTAAGTAAGGGCTTTCCGTTGACTTTGAATGTGGTGCCATTGAAGCGGGGCTTTTTTCATCAAAAAAGTGTGTTTCGTGACGTTCAGATCTCTTTTTCAATTCTTCCAGAGTGGAGTACTCAGGAAGTGACTATTTATTTTGAATATCAAGGCCAAAAGGAAATGTTATATGTGGATACTCACGAACCTGGTGATGAAGTAAGCTTGGAGTTTGAGCTTGAACTTGAGGGGGAAGTGGATGTTTATTTTAATGAGGAGCTTGGCTTGAGTCAGATTATTGAAGAGCCGGTGGATGATGACTGACTTTTCTCTTTTTGAGACCCGTTTAATGGGCCGTTTGTTGCGTTTGGCGGCTAAGCGTCGTGGTTTAACAGGCAGTACGCCTATGGTGGCTTGTGCACTGCTTCAAGATGGAAAAGTGATTGCAGAAGGGGTCCATCAAAAAGAAGGAACGCCTCATGCGGAGGCCATTGCCTTGGCAAAGGCGGGGGATGCCGCGAAGGGAGCTACTTTATATGTTAATTTGGCACCTTGTACACATTGGGGGGCCAATCCGCCTTGTGCCTCACTGATTCAACAGGCGGGGATTAAAGAGGTGGTATATGCGATGTCAGATCCCAATCCATTGGTGGCCAAAAATCCCAGTGAGTTGCAGTTATTGGATATGGGGATTCAGGTTCGAACGGGGCTATTGGAGGCAGATGCCAAACGCTTAAATGAGGTGTTTATTCATTACCAGAAATTTCAGCGTCCCTTTGTTCATTTGAAAGTCGCCCAAAGTTTGGACGGAAAAATTGCCGCGGCCAATGGGGAGAGTTTATATATAACCAATACACGGTCCCGACGTCAGGTCCATCGTTTTCGACGAGAATCGGATGCTGTATTGATTGGGATTAATTCTTTGATAATGGATGATGCCCAGTTATCGGTTCGTTTTGGGCTTATTCGGGGTGGGTATCGGCATCCTAAAGTGGTTATTTTAGATCGACGGGGTCGTCTTCATGGGGGCCTTCGATTGTTTCAACGTCGTGTTTTACCAGAGGTTATAGTGGTCACTTTACCAGGGGTTCAATTGCATGAGTCGGTCCGTAATCGGGTCACACAGGTGACTCTTGCGTCGGAAGATGTGTTGGAAATGTGGCCTTTATTATTGGATTACTTAGGTCAAGAGGGGATTCAATCATTATTAATAGAGGGGGGTGCTGAGGTATATAGTTCTGCACTCTTGGCTGGGATTGTGGACAAGGTATCGATATTTATGGCCCCGATATTGATGGCTCAGTCCAAGGCCTTATCTGCGTTTCATCGTTCGGGTCATTTGGGGGTTTCTGAGTCTCGGCGTTTGACTGAAATGACCATGAAGCAATTGGGATCAGATCTTTGGGTGACTGGATATTTACGAGACCCTGCTTCTATTTAGCGTTAATATTGTTTCATTAATCTTTGATATACAGGTGAACTAATAGGGTGCCTGATCAGGGACTTGATATGCGTTTCTAATACCTATGAATGGATGGCCTTTTCAATTTTTGCTTGGGCATTATCATTGATAATATGCCCATGGCATGGAATGAGTCGTTGGATGTCATAGCCTTGGGTAATTTGGTGTAGGGATGATTTAAAAGCGGAGGTATCTTTTACCATGGACCATTGATAAAGTCGGGTGGTCCCCAATTGGGTGGCTTTGTTCATTTTCATGAGCCATTGGGTGGGGCCTGAAAAATCGTCTTTGTTAAAATTAAAAAATAGGTCGGTGACAATAAGGCTCTTGCTTTCATGATGAAAAAAAATCATTTCTGGCTTTTTAAGGCCATCAACGGCATTGACACTTAGGGCTTCTGAAATGGGACCTTGCCATTGCGCTTCGTAGCTGTTTTCACAGTTAAACTTTTTTGATAGGCGACTTTTTAAGGGGGCAGGGATTATGATTTTGGCATCTGGATATTGTGCGCTGACGGCTTGGGTATCTAAGGTATGCCATTCATTGGGGACTAAAATATAACGGACCTTTCCCAATTGATCTAGCCTTGCTTTTTGTTCTCCTTCAAGAAGAATTGGGCTATGTAATGCCAGTTCTTGGTCATTAAAACGAATCACACTCATTCGTCGCCCTATGGGATTTTTAGGTAATGGGGCATCAAGTGTATATAAGTTGGGGTGGTGTTGGATTAGTGTCATATTCGAATGAGTATATCATATGTGTTTTAATTGATCACCTTTTATTGACATCGTGTCAGAAATGTCTGTATTGAAATGTGGGCTTTAGCTTGGGCACGTTTCTTTAATTTTGGAGATGGTGGTTTTAAGATCTTATTACTGCTTACTATAAGACCGATACTAAGGATGTGCTTGGGATTGTTATCATATTGCAATGAATACGAATCAAGTCCCTTTTGTTATAGGAGTCCGGTTACCTGTGCTACCTATTATTGGTCATCAAATAGCGGCCCATGGTGGCGTGAATTCAACATTGGTATCTGAGTCGGGTACTTCTGAAGAGACCGTAGGAGATCAGTTTGAACCATTGTTTCGGCCTTCAGTGGTTAGTGAGGTTCAGATAGAGACGCCTAAGGGTGTTGAGTTTAAGACAATGTCAACAACTAAGATGGACAAGACTAGGGACCCCAGTTTAACAGAGTCCTCAGGTCGGTCTTGTTCTTTAATGTATTGTTATTTTTGGCTCAAGTCTTCTTTATTTTTAACTTTACTTTATTTGCAGGATGTTTTGATAAATTTGCAGGGCTGTTTGAAAAATCGAGGTTCGGACCATCAAAATGTTGACCAAGGTAAGACTAAAACCCATGGAAGGTTACCTCGGGTAAATTGTATTCGATGAGTGAAAATGCTGAATCATTGCGATGATTATTGAGCGCTTAGTGGTGGTGAACGACGACTTTATCATTCAATGACTTTTTGTTATACTCAAAGATAAGGACGGTCACCAGAAAACAATCAGACTTGGTTTCTAAAATACAGGACCAAATAAAAGGAGAGATATCGTGTCAGCTGAAGAATTGAGACAGTATGCCAATATTAAGGTCTTCGGTGTTGGAGGCGGCGGTGGCAATGCCATTAATCGAATGGTAGGTGCAGGGGTCCAAGGCGTGGAGTTTTGGGCAGTAAATACAGATATACAAGCGTTAAATGTGTCATTAGCAGATCATAAGATTCAAATTGGAACCAAGTTAACCAAGGGCTTGGGTGGCGGTGTTATTCCTACTGTGGGTGAGCATGCGGCTAAAGAAAGTAAAGAAGATATTGAGATGGCCTTACAAGGGGCTGATATGGTGTTTGTGACGGCAGGTATGGGTGGCGGTACGGGTACCGGTGCGTCTCCAGTGGTGGCTCGGACGGCCAAAGACTTAGGGGCCTTAACCGTGGGCGTGGTGACCAAGCCTTTTCGATTTGAGGGGCCCGTTCGGACTCGTCAGGCCGATGAGGGGATCGAAGAGTTACGAAAGCATGTGGATGCGCTTATTATTATCCCCAATGATAAATTATTAGATGTGATTGAGAAAATGACCAGTATGGTGGAAGCCTTTAAAGTGGCGGACGATATTTTAAGGCAAGGGGTGCAAGGGATTGCCGACTTGATTACAATTCCAGGCTTAATTAATTTGGATTTTGCTGATGTGAGGACCATTATGTCAGATTCAGGGTCTGCGATGATGGGTATTGGTCAAGCGTCCGGTGAAGACCGTGCGGTGGAAGCGGCCAAGCAGGCAGTGGCATCGCCGTTGCTAGAAGAGACGATTGATGGAGCCACTGGGGTGATTTTAAATATTACCGGTGGTGAAGGCTTGTCCTTGCATGAGGTTCATCAGGCGGCAGATGTCATTTATAGTTCCGTGGATTCCAATGCCAATATTTTGTTTGGTTCGGTGATTAACCCTCGTTTACAAGATGAGGTTATTATTACCGTGATTGCCACTGGATTTGAGCGACATAATTTATCTAATTTGGCGGGTGTGGATCGGAGTTTGGCTCAAAGTTTAGTGGGAGAGACTATGGCATCTACTGAGTCAGTTTCGACACCCTCTCAGGATACATCGTCATTTTCATTTCAAACTCAAACTCAATCTGAGTCCGCGCCAGAGCGTCAACCAGAGCCGTCATCAGGGTCTTTTTCTGACTCTTTTGCGTCATCGACAGTGGCTGCGCCTGTGGGAGCCAGTTCAGAATCTATGATGGCTCGTGATGCATCGGTTGCATCAGCGTCTTCTCAAACAGAGTCAATGTCCTTTGGGTTTCATGAACCGTCTTCGGTAGATTCGGATAGCTCTTGTACTCAGATGGGTGCGCCAACGATGGGGTCAACGAATATAGCGTCGGGATCGGATGCTAGTATGGGATCTTTTTCAGCCTCGGTTTCTGATGCTGTTTCAGATTTTAAATCAGAGACGGCTAGTTCTGAATCATCAGGGTTTTCTTTTGATAAACCAGATTTAGAGACCAGTGACTTTGATATGATGCCGGCGGCTCCTGATATTATGGGAACGCCTACTGGATCGGAGTCAGGTATGGGGATAAAAGCGGATCCTGTTTCAGATCAAGATAAAAAGCAAGAGGTTGAAGATTTAGATTTTAATATTCCTGCTTTTTTGAGAAATAATAATAAGTTAAATTGATTTGCTAACTTGAATACAGGCCGTGTTTTACCTTTATTGGGGGGACAGCAGGGCGCTTATGTAGAAGTGGCGGGTCGGATGGCCCTTAATTTTTCTTCTAATGACTATTTAGGCTTGGCTCAAGATGAGGGGATTCGGGATCAGGCATTTCAAATGGCAGCCCCTTATCCTATTGGGGCGACGGGCTCTCGTTTGATGAGTGGCCAACATGAGTTAGTGGCACTGCTTGAGTCAGAATTAGCTGCTTTTTTTCAAATGCCTTCAGCGCTGGTTTTTGGGTCTGGCTATCATGCGAACTTGGGTGTTTTACCTGCTTTAACACAGAAGGGAGATCTTATTTTGATGGATAAATTAGCGCATGCTAGTTTAATTGACGGGGCGCGCTTGTCACCGGCGTTATTGCGTCGTTTTTCTCATCAGGATATGGGGCACTTGAAACAGTATCTGGAGAGGTATCATGGAAAGGTGAATCGGATATGGGTGGTTACTGAGTCGGTATTTAGTATGGATGGTGACCAGGCAAATTTAGCAGAGATTTTGGCCTTGGCTCGACATTATGGGGCGAAGGTGTTGGTGGATGATGCTCATTCAGTGGGGATTATGGGTCCTCAAGGACGTGGGGTGGCGGCGCCGTATGTATCTGAGATTGATGTGCTTGTGGGTACGTTTGGGAAAGCGTTTGGGTCTTATGGGGCCTACGTGTTAGCCAGTTCTCAGATAAGAGACTATTTAATAGATCGGTGTCGTAGTTTTATTTATACGACGGGATTGCCTAGTTATGTATTGGCGGTGAGTCTATTGGCGTTGCGACGATTACCTGAGTTAGATACGGAGAGGGGGCATGTGGCAGGAATGGCAAAGCGACTTCGTAATGGGCTAAGTGATATTGGTCAAGCTGTTTTGGGAGATACTCATATTGTTCCGTTGCTTCTTGGGGATAGTGAGTTGACGTCTCAGGTATCAAGGTGGTGTTTGGACTCCGGGATCTATGTATGTGCCATTCGTTCGCCGACGGTGTCTGAAGGGGCTGCTCGATTACGACTTTCTGTAACAGGCTTGTTAAAGACGGCTGATATTGATCAGGTGACGACGGCGTTGAGGGGATATTTGAAGGCTTGATTTGGAGATCGTAATATGAAATATCGGGTTGTTTTAGGGAGTGGACATTGGTGGGTGTTTTTGCCAGGCTGGGCGTTGGATTCACGGGTCTTTGGCTATATGAAAACAGAGGCGAGTTGTTTGTATTTGGATCAGCTTTGCTTGCCAGAAGATGTTGTATCATTAAGGTCTCTTTTTGAGTCATATAACATCTCTTCTTATTCGATAATGGGGCTATCGTTAGGGGGGTATCAGGCGTTATCGCTTTGTCATGAGTATGAGTTTGCGCCTCAGCAACTTTGTTTAATGGGCTTGCGAGATCGCTATTCAGCGGCCACTATTCGATTGATTAAACGGAAGCTTGAGAGGGATGGGATGGGGTATTTATCTTCATTTTATCGATCTTGTTTTTCTAATGGTGGTCATGGCGTGGAGTTGTTTTCCTCTTTTTTGGATAGGCCCATTAAGGATTTGGATTTGTTAAATAATGGGCTTATGTATTTATTGAATGCCCATGATAGTTTGAGGGTGCTTGATGTACCTGTTTTACTTTGTCATGGTGGGGCTGATCAGGTGGCCCCTGTAGCGAAGGCGAGGCAGTTATCGACCCGGCTTTCCTGGCCCATTCATCTCTTTTCTAATGGGGCTCATGTGCTTGAGTCATTGCACTTAGATGGGTTAAAATTAGGGGGATAAAGGGGCTGCAGGTAGGGGGCGTGGAAAAATACTGGCCGATTGCAGCTAAAATTGATAAAATATAGTATTTGATAGAGCTTTTATGTTGTTAATTTGATAGGTATTTGGAGATCAAAAGATGGATTTAAAAGAAGTAAAACGGTTAATTGCAATGGTAGAAGAGGCGAATATTTCTCGGTTTAGTATTGAGACGGATCAAGCTAAAATCGATATTGAAAAAGGAGCAAAGGGGGTTGAGGCGCAAGTTCATATGCCACCGTCAGTGCCCATGCCTATGGCAGCACCTGCCCCAGTGGCTCAGGCACCCGTGGCACAGGCAGCGCCTGAAGCGCCTGTTGTTGAGGAGTCTGGTACTCAAATTAAAGCTGAAATGGTAGGTACCTTTTATGAAGCGCCGAGTCCGGATGCCACGCCCTTTGTTAAAGAAGGGGATAGTGTTAAAAAAGGACAAGTGATTTGTATTATTGAAGCAATGAAATTATTTAATGAAATTGAATCAGATGTAGATGGAGTTATTGAGAAGGTTTTGGTTAAAACGGGTGATGCTGTGGAGTATGGCCAGCCCTTATTTCTTGTCCGCTAAGGATGACGGGCCCAAAACGCTGGCAACTTTTTGATCAACAATCCGAGATTACGTCCCAGTTAGGTCCCAGATTAGATGTTCATCCGATTCTTGCTCAGATTTTATTGAATCGTGAGATAAAGTCCTTAAAAGAGGCCAGTGCTTTTTTGATGCCGAATCGAAGTGTGTCTGAACTTTCTTTTGATCAGAAGGATCTGGATCAAGTGACAGGGGTTTTGCATGCTCATGTGAGTCGTAAGACGCCGATTATGGTGTATGGAGATTATGATGTGGATGGGATGAGCTCCACCGCGTTAATGGTGACGGTGTTGCGCCAGCTTGGGGCCACGGTTCATTTTTATATTCCGGATCGATTTCAAGATGGGTATGGCTTAAGTCAAGGGATTATACCATCATTAATTGAAAAGAAGATAGGGCTGTTGTTGACCTTGGATTGTGGGGTTAGTAATCGTGTCGAAATTGCAGCGATTAAGGATCAGTGTGCATGTGATGTGTTGGTTTTGGATCATCATCAATTACCTGACATATTGCCCGATTTTGATGGGATGTTAAACCCGAAACAGTTACCAGAGTCTCATTCTTATGCCCATTTATGTACGGCTGGTATTGTGTTTGAATGTTTGGACTATTATGTTCGCCGGTATTCGTGTGGATTGGATATGAATGCGTTTTTGGATTTAGTGGCATTGGGGACGGTGGCGGATGTGGCACGTTTGAAAGGGGCGAATCGTTGGTATGTGGTTGAAGGGTTACGGTTATTGAGTGCCCGGCATCATTTGGGGATTCGCTGTTTGTTAGAGGAGGCCAATTGTACGCAAGCACGGATTACTGCAAGAGAGATTGGGTTTGTCATTGCGCCTCGATTGAATGCGTCTGGTCGTTTAAAAAATGGGTTATTAGGTGTTAAATTATTAATGGCGGAGACAGAGGAATCAGGACGGCATTTTGCTCGGCTATTAGAGTCATTAAATCAAGAGCGACGGGCTTTGGATGTGTCTATTTTAAAAGAGTCGGTGGCGTTTGTAGAAGCAGAAAAGTTACATGAGCAATCGGTGATTGTGATGTCATCAAAGACATGGCATCCTGGGGTGATTGGGATTACAGCGTCGAAGTTGGTGGAGCGGTATTCTCGGCCTGTAGTATTGGTATGTGAGCAAAATGAGATTGCACGAGGCTCTGCTCGTTCGGTGGGAGAGGTGAATGTGTATCAGGTATTAAAATCGTGTCAGTCCTACTTTCAGAGTTTTGGGGGTCATCAACAGGCGGCTGGATTTAGTATGTCTTTAAATCAGATCCCTGGCTTTATTGAGTCATTGCAGTTGAAGGGACGGGAACAAATTTTGCCAGAAGCGTTATTTCCTATTATTCATGTTGATGCGCCTTTGATGGGGGGGCAGATAGACTTGGCTTTGGCGGAATCATTACAGCGATTGGCTCCCTTTGGGGAAGGGAACCCTGAGCCTGTTTTTTATTTTGAAGGGTTAACGCCTGTATCGCCTAAATGTGTGGGGGATGGCCGGCATGTGAAGGTGATGTTCACAGATCCGTCGTCGGGGGTGGTTTTGGATGGGATCGGGTTTAATTTATCAGATAAATTAGAATTGTTTCATCGAAAAAAAGTGTCTGTTGTTGGGCATTTACAAGTCAATGAATGGCAACAGCGGCGCTCTGTTCAAATACAAATATTGGATGTGAAATGAGAAATCCAAGTATTTCTGGTTTAAAGAAGCAGTTACTTACTTATATGGATAGTAAGCAGGTTCGTCAAATTGAATTGGGGTTTCAATTTTCTAAAAACGCACATCATGGTCAATTACGAAAATCTAAGAAACCATTTATTTCTCATCCCTTGGCAGTGGCGATGATTTTGGCGAACTTGGAACAAGATAAGGCGACGGTATTGGCCGGATTACTCCATGATACTGTTGAGGATAGTGAGGTTACTCAAGTAGATATTGTGGAGGCGTTTGGTGAGGAAGTGGCGACCTTGGTGATGGGGGTGACGAAGTTAACTCAGTTAAGTTTTACGTCTAAAGAAGAGGCGCAAGCGGAGAATTATCGGAAAATGTTATTGGCGATGGCCAAAGATATTAGAGTTGTGATTATTAAATTAGCAGATCGGTTACATAATATGCGGACGTTACAGTACTTGAGTCGGCCACGGCAACGGGCCATTGCCAAAGAAACGGTGGAAATTTATGCGCCTTTGGCCCATCGTTTGGGTATTGCGTCTATTAAATGGGAGCTGGAAGATTTGGCTTTTTATTTTTTGGATTATACCAAGTATCAACAGGTAAAGAAAAAATTGACTTTAAAACGTCATGAACGTGAGCAATTGGTTAATGAGATGAGTACTTTAATTCATGGGCTGGTTGCAAAGGAGGGGGTTGAGAGTCGGGTATCCGGACGGCCTAAACACCTGTATAGTTTATATCGAAAAATTACAGAACAAAATATTCCTTTTGATGAAATTTATGATCGGCTTGGGATTCGGGTTTTGGTTCATTCGGTGAAGGAGTGTTATGAGGTCCTGGGGGTGGTTCATAGTCATTTTAAGCCTCTGTCTGGGCGATTTAAAGACTATATTGCAATGCCTAAAAGTAACTTGTATCAGTCGTTACATACTACTGTTTTAGGTCCTCATGGGCATCCTATAGAAATTCAGATTCGCACTCATCAGATGCATCGGATTTCTGAGTATGGGGTTGCGGCACATTGGGAGTATAAAGAAGGACAGGTGTCAGATCAGGTGAAGGGGCCTCAATTTGAGTGGATTCGTGAAATGATTGACCTTCAAAAGGAAAGTGAGTCTCCTCAAACATTTTTGAAAGATTTGAAATTGGATTTGTTAATGGATGAAATTTTTGTTTTTACGCCTCAAGGGCATGTGAAGGTCTTGGTGAAGGGGTCTAGACCCCTTGATTTTGCATATTTGATTCATACTGAGGTGGGGCATCGCTATATTGGGGCCAAGGTCAATGATCGGATTGTGGCCATTGATTTTGAATTGAGTAATGGTGATCAGGTGGAAATTTTGACATCTAAGACGTCGTTACCCAAGATGGATTGGTTGCAAGTGGTTAAAACTCGGCAGGCTAAAAGTAAAATTAAACAATGGTTTAAGCGTCAGAATCGGGATCAGGTGATTAAGAGCGGAGAGTCAAAATTATCTCAAGTGTTATTAGTGGCGGGTCATTCTTTATCGTCGTTGCGGGATAAGGTGGATATGAAGCGCTTGATCACTCAGTTTAATGGGACGCAGTTTGACGATATTTTAGTGATGATTGCCCAAGGAGAAGTCTCTTGTAAGGAAGTGGTTCGGCAACTGTTGAAAGAGATACCGAGTGAAAAGGGGACTTTTCCTTATACACCTGTTCAGTCGAAGAATAAGGTTCGAAAATCAGAGAATGTGGTGGTTTATGGTGAACGGGATATTAAAGTGACGATTGCAAAGTGTTGTAATCCTTTGCCAGGTGATGACATTGATGGGTTTGTGGTCTTGGGTAAGGGGGTATCGGTGCATCGATCGGATTGTGCGAATATCTTGAAATTAGGGACGGAACTTTCTGATCGCTTGGTGAGTGTGGAGTGGGATTCAGAGGTGGTGGCGCAGTTGTATCCGGTGTCTTTTCAGATTGATTGTTTTGATCGCGTGGGTATTTTGCAAGAGGTGGTGAGTCAAATTAGTGAGCTTGGTATCAATATTACTCAAGTAAAGACGACGCCTAAGCCTCAGAGTCAGATCCAGATTCGCTTTGTGATTCAGGTCCGGCATGTTAAAGAGTTTGCTAGTTTACGAAAGAAACTTCTTCAAATAGCCGATATTTATGCCATTTCACGCTCCTCTTAATAGGGGGTGTTCATGGCGGGTATTTATAATCATCATCATCATTATTTAATAAGCATAAGAACACCCTATAAGGGTGTGGGATATTGGATTTTCCATTGCTTAAGGGTTAGGTCTGCGGATCCTGAAATGAGTTGATTTTGCGTTGATTTGTTTAAGCACGTTACCCACCCTTGATGGGCATGATAGGTATTTAGACAGGTTCCACTTTCTAGGGACCATAATTTAACCTTTTGGTCAGTGCCAGCAGACAGTAGGTGTTGAGGGTCGATTTGAATGAGGGATTTGATTGCCCCTGTGTGGCCGTTGAAGGTTTGAATGCATTTGCCAGTTTGGATATCCCACTCTTTGATACTATTATCAGTGGATCCGGATAGAATATTACCGTTGGGGAGCTCTAATAGGCAATTGATACTATCTTGGTGACCCTTAAATGTGGTGATGATTTGGCCGTTTTCTAGGTTCCAAGCGTGTAGTGCTGGCTCATCGGTACCTGAAATGAGTAGACCAGATTGATGTTCGATTATACATTTGACGATTCCTTGATGGGGCTTTAAGGTCTTTAGGCATTTTCCGGTATTAGGGTCCCATTTTTTTATTTTTTGGTCGTTAGCGCTGGATAAGATGAGTCCCGATGATAATTTAATGATATTGGTAATGGTATCTTGATGACCGGTGAAGATGAGTTGACATGTTTGATTTTTAAGGTCCCATTTTTTAAGGGTATGATCGGTGCCACCTGACAGGATATGACCGCTTGGAAGTTCGGTGATACAGGTAACTCCTTGGGATTGGGTATGTAAGGTTTGCTGGCATTGGCTGAGTTGAGGGTTCCATCGTTTGAGGGAACCGTCAATGGCAGAAGATAGGATGTCTCCAGATTTAAGGGGGATAACACTGGTAACCCAATCTTGATGGGCAGTCATACTTTGGGTACATGTGATCGAAGGGCTATTTTTTTTTAGGGCGATTTTATGGGTCATGATGGGAACCTCCATATATTTTTATTATTCTTAGATTAACCAATGATTAATAACTCGTATATCCTTCTTTGGGTTGATTTTGGTACTCTTTGACAGGGAGTTTGATCATTCTTTAGAAGGAGTATGCTCATTCTTTAGGTTGAGTTTTGTACTTAAAATGAGGATGATGGAGGGAGTATGAGGGGGTAGAGGGGTTTAATGATTAGTGGTTAAGATTTGAGGGGTATGGAGGGGATGTTGTGCTGATGAATCATGGCAAAGGGCTTGGTTTTTTTTGGGGTTGCTGTTCAAATGACGCTCACTTTCTTGCATAATTACTTAAAACCCGCTAGAATGATTTTTACTTTGGTTTCGGGGTGTAGCGCAGCCTGGTTAGCGCACCTGTTTTGGGAACAGGGGGTCGGAAGTTCGAATCTTCTCACCCCGACCATGTCTTTTTTTTGTTTTAAGTAATTTTTATGTGACGGTGAGTTGATTTTTTGATTGGCTGTGGCGGTTACTTTGTTGGAGTCGAAGCAATTGTAGCTTTTGTTCAATGACAAGTAAAAACTCACATAGCGTTTGGATATGGGTTCCGGTTTCTTTGAGGGTGTCTAGAAATGAGGCGATTTCAGGGTTTTTAGGATCGTTATGAGTTTGAAACCAAGTTTGATAGTCCTGGTATAGGGCGGAGAATTCTTGGGTTAATTGGTCGCTACTTTGGGTTAATAAGGTGTTTTGGTACTGGGTTGAAATATGAGCAATTGTATTTTGGCGTATGGATTGATGTGTTGGATGGTATCGTAATGGGGTTTGTTTGGGCCATAAACGCTTTTGTAAGGCCTTGTCTTTGGAAAATCGTTTTGCAAGCTTAGATTGGATGCTTAATTTTTGATAGACTTGAGTCATTATTTTCATGAAGTGGGGGGGGGCTAGGTTGGGTTCTGGATGGGTAGAGTGTTGATGGGAGAGGGCATTTAGTTGGGGGATGTATTGTTGATCTAAGGCGGTTTCGATATGGGTGACGCGTTGGAGTAGGTTGGCAAGGCTATGTCCAAATTGACCAAGTTTAGCGTTGGTGTATTGGCTGTTTTTTGGACGGTGTTTCACATGGATGGATAATTGTAGGGCCTGGACTTGGTTGCAAAGGCGATGTCTAATTTTTTTGAATCGGTGTTTGGGGCGTTGTTTGAGGAGTTGGGTGATGTATTTTTTTGGCCATTCTTGGGCAAGAGGCTGACGCGGTGCTTCTGTGTGGGTATTTGGGAGGGGGTGTTTGTTTAAGTTGAGAAGTTCATTGAGAATGAAGAATGTAAAGTAGTTGCTTAATAGGTGCATGCTTGTGACACTCATGAGGATAATGTGAATTTTTTTTAATTTACTAATACCTGATTCAAGATTGAAGTTGACGCTTTTGATATGGTTTAGATGGGGATAAAGCGTTTTAAATTCTTTGATTTTTTCAGGGTCATTCAGTTTGGATAAGCCAGTGGCATCATGGCCGGTTAGCTCAGATAGGATGTTCAGGAACCACTGTTTAAGGATGCTTAGCAGAGTGCTTTTGATAATAAACTTTGAAATTGCGCTTAAAAAGAACATAATGACCTTATTGTTGGTATATAAAGGCCTGTTGTTTGGATAGTGCTTGAAAACTGTTTTGGAGGTTAAGGATCAGTTTACTTAATGAGATTAGTGGTGCGTTTGGATGGCTCTTTTGGATTTTGAATGAGGTTAAGTTAAGTACGTATCGGATTTTTTCTTTGCCTTTTGATTGAATATATTCGACTTGGGTGTCTGATAGCACCACACAGTACCAATCTTGGCTTTCTTTGGTGTTGGTAGAAACATTGGTTAAATAGTATCGCTGTTGGCCTTTGCATAGGTGATTGATTTGGCGTTTTAGGGCCTGACATGAGTTTTTTAGGTCCTTATAGTTCGTTTCGATGGATGAGAGATGCTCAACCGTTGTTATATTTTGGGTCATTGGATGCCTCCTGTTTTTTGGGATACTACAGGAATGCCCAGGTTTAAGGGGTTAGAAACATTGAAAAATCTTGATTCTTTTTTTTACTCGAAAGTATGTGAAATGGAGTCGATGAGCATGGATAAAGAGTGTAAGTGTCGCTTTTCGACAGGCGCTGATTTTTGGAATGCGTGCTGGATGTCTTGTTGGTTTTGGGTGACTTGGTGTGAGAATCGTTTGGCAATTTGACCTAAGTGTTTGGGGCAGAGTGACTGGATGGGGACCGGGCTTTTTTCTTGGAGTTGTTGGGTGAGTTGGGATTGAAATTGGCGGTAGCTACTCGCAGAGAGTAAGCGGTTGATGAGTTTTTGTTTGTAGCTGGGAGGGGCATTGAATAATGAAATAAAGGCGTCTTGCCATGTGTTGTTTTGGCTGTTGGCGAGGTGCCAAAAGTCGCGTTGGATATGTAGGCATTCTTTGAGTAGGAGTTGTTTTTGCTGACAGCTACTTTGGATATTGGCTTTGAGTTCAGCTTGGGTGCGCTTAGGAACCGAAGGTAGTGTGCTGTTGGGATGAAAATACTCCGTGGCGATCATGTTTTCTTCATTTAAATACCCATGTTTTTTGAGTTTGATTAGGAGTTGGGTGGCTTTGCTTTCGGAAAGGCGATTGTGGTGGATGTCTTGTAAGGTAATGGGGATGGGGAGCTGTTGGATGAAGTGCTGGAGGGGGTCGTTTTGTAGGGTATGGTGGCGGGTGTTTGCTGAGTATTTGAAAAATAGGTGATAGATTAAGGTTTGGTATTGGGGATCTAGAATGCTGGGGAGTTTGAACGCATATAAAGCGTTAAATAATGTTTGAAGTTGTTCAATTTGGGAGTTGATTTTACCGGTAATATCTTCGGGGGTTAGGTGTCGTCGACATAATAATATAATATCATTTGCTTGGGTTTGTTCAGTGAGTAAGTAGGGGTTGATTTGAGTTGTAAATTGGGTCCAGAATACCTGGGCTTGTTCGCTTGGGTTCTTGTGTTTTGGGAGCGATAGTAATAGTGTGGGGTCCTTTTTTTTCAGTAAGTTAAAAAGCTGGAGTTGGGTCGTTGTGTTTTGGATGGGCGCTAAGGTATTTAGATAGCCAGAGTCATTTATTATATTATTTTCGATGAGGCAGTCTTTGAGGTGGAGGCCAAGGGGGTGTTCAGAAAAAAAGAGGGGAGGGAGTTTTCCAAATTGGCTGCCGGGTTGAAAGAGATTTAAGATGGAGAATAGGGGGGAGTCTGTGGGGGGCGATGTTGGCGTTATTATTGAATGAAGGGCGTCATCAATACCAGGGTACTCATGATTAAGAAGGTCGCTGCATAGGCTTAATAGGAGGCCGTTAATGCCATGACTGAGGAGGCGGTGATGGCTATCTTGAAGGTCGCTTTTTTGGATAAGGGATTTAATGGGGAATTCATTTTGTTGAGATTCAAATAGGTCACAGATTAGATTGGATTGTTTAAGCGTATGGTGAAGTTGTTGACATAAGGGTTGTTTTTGGAAGGAGAGTTGGGCAAGTAGGTATTGGCTGGCATAAGGATATAAGAGTAAGCAGGTTTCTTGGAATGCTAATCTTGTCGTGCTTGTTTTGGGGGTTTTGGATATATGGATGAGGCATTGGTGGATGAGTGATTGACTTTGGGATTGGATATTACCTGGAGAGGATGTATTGACTCCAATGAGTTGTTCAATTAGGTAGCGCCTTGCGGGGTATGTACGATTGGGGTTTAGGATTAGGGCGCAGCTTTTTTCTATGGAGATTTTTTGGAGTTGTGAGTGAGCTGCTTGGAGGGTAGGGGTGCTTGCTAAAATTCCCAATACGTCGTCTAAGAGTCGGTTAAGGCCTTCATTATGATTGCTTTTTTCAAATAAATAATGGAAAAAGGAAATGGCGGTTTCATGATGAAGGTAGTTTTTGTTGTTTTGGGTATTGGAATAGGTGGCGTTAATTTCGAAGAGAAGTTCGGGCATTTCTTGGCAAATTAAGGTGAGGAGAAAGTGTCGATCTTGATGCTTTTTGATAAACTTTTTTTGGAGCTTTTCTAAAAGAGGGCTTAGTTGGTCGGGGTGTTGGTATTGGCTTAGAATGGGGCCTGGGTTTAGGGTGCTGTATGGGGACCATTGGGAGGTGATTTGGCCTTGTTCATCTAAGAGGCCATTGTTGATCATATCCAAAGAAAGATTGGATAGTAATTGGCTTTGTAGGGGAAGTGTTTGGCTACTTTCTTTTGAGGCGCCATGGGTTTGGATTTTGAATCGGGCGATGCTATGAATGAGTTGTAGTAATTCGTTCCAAAATGGGTGGGTCTCTTTTTCTTTGAGTTGGCAAAGGAGCCGTAGGAAGCCGCTGTGTCGTTGTCGTATCGCATATTTAATTAAGGTGATTATACGAGGTGACTGCAGGGGGAGTGTGTTGGGTGAAGGGGGGTGTTGTAAACTGATAAGTAAGTGTTGGAGGTAGAGGTCTAGACATTTGGATTGGTGTTCAAAAATACTTAGAATTTGATCGAATTTTTGTTCGTTTAGCCAAGTATGTAATTGGGTGATGAGCACTTGATCTTCTTGTTTTCCAGGGATTAGGTATTCGCGGAGTAGTTGGGTGTCACTTAGGTGGGTGACTAAGGTATTCCAAACCAGGATATATAGTGGTGTATTTGCAGTGTGGATTAATAAAAAAGAGATTAAGGGGGTGTTTTCTTCTCTTATAATTGGTAAAAGTAATTGTGCTTTTTCGCTGTCATTGAGGCATTGGCTATTAATTAAGGGGGTCAGTGATAAGGGGTTGGTATAAGGTTGGGGTAGGATTTGGCTGAGCTTTTGAATCAGTTGCTCTTTGTGTTGGAGGGGGAAGTGTAATAAGAAGTGGCAGGTATTAATATATGTGTCGTGGGTACCTTCTTGGCTTTGCTTGTTTTGGCAGCTATTGGATAGGGTTTCTAAGAATGGGTGGGTAAAGGTTTGAAATGATTTTGGGCTTGTATGGGCAATAAGCTCATGCCATAAGCTGTTCCCGCTTTCCCAGCCAAGGATAAGGGCTTGAATATGTTGGTTTTGCCAGTCTTTGGCTTGGGAGAGTAAGAAAAAGTAGAAGGCGTCTAAATGGTGATGTAGATAGTGTTTCATATAGGTGTTTAGGGCTGATTGGGCTTGATTGAGTTCGAATTGGATGAAGGGGGTTTGTAGAATGAAGGTGGGTTCATTTTTTTGAGGTGTTTGGTAGTTTGATAAGTGCTTAATTAGGGGGTCTTTGGCAAGTGCAGGGGGTGGGGATTTAATCAGGGCGTCTACTTCTTTGGCGATATGTTCCCAGCGTGACTCAGCTAATTTTTGGGTTGAAATATTAGTTTGAATGAATGGGGCAATGGTGGCGGGTACGGTATCAGGGGCGACTTGACGTTGTTTGAGGTAGGTGATGAGGATATTGAGTCGAAGTAAGGGGGCGCAGCTACTTAGGGTTTGGGCAAAAAGAACCAATGAGGCTTTTTCAAGTGTTTGGGAATTGATTTTTTCACTGATCGTTTTGGTTAGCTCGGGGTGGCAAAGAAATGAATGCATGAATAATTTGGATTGAATAATACTAAGTTTATTAATGTGAGTGGGGTTAAAGAAGGCATTTATGAGGGTGTCTTGATGGCTAGGGTGTAGTAGGTTGAAAGGGTAGGCATGGTGATTTAGTAATGAAATAAGTTCAGTGATTGATAGGTGACTAGGTGAGGAGAATAAGAGAAAGAACCTGACATGAAGGTCTTGGGTTTGGGGGTGTTTTTCAGTTAATGATTTATTGAGCTTACTGGGGCTGATTTGCCGTAATAGATGTTGGATGAGGGCTTGGTGTTCATCAGAATAGGCGCGTAATGATTGGCTATTCATACAGATTCGTAGGAGTTGGTCGGCATGTTGGGTTTTTCGCTCGATTAGGTAGTCAATACAAGCGTCAAGGTCGTTATCGGGGCAGTCTAGAATCAGCTTAAGGTGCTGGTATTGGGTATTGTTTAGGATGTTATTAGGGGCAATGATGAGCTGGTGAAGGTGTTCGGCAAGTGCTTGTGTGCATAGCCCTAAAATGGAATGTATGAGGGGGAGTTGGTGATTTTTTTGGGCAAAAATGAGTAGGTCGTTAAGTTGAGCTGCGCTTTTTAGTTGGGTGATTAGAGAGGGGTTTGTTTGGATATGGGCCAATATAATGGCGGGGCGAAGGGACGCGAAGTCGTTTGGGGATGGGAGTTGTTCGGGGAGGGTGTGATTTAATAGGGTTTTTCTAAATTGGGGCAGTTGTAAGATGGCGTTGGTGAGGATGCTGTTAATATGTTGAGGGTCTTTCTCGTCACGTAATAGTTTATTGATTAATAAGTGGGCAAGTTCCTTGCTATTTGAGAGCGCATGGTCTAAATGTTTAGGGGCTTTGCTAAGATATAAAGAGAGGCCTAAGGTAACGGTTTTTGGATAGGCGTTAAGTAGCTCTTTAAGATGGGTTTTGTGTCTGGGGCCACTGATGAG
>PBBE01000035.1 GCA_002716485.1 Actinomycetota bacterium | reverse complement strand
TCCGATCGTTCCTATATTAACGTGGGGTTTATTTCGCTCGAATTTTTCTTTTGCCATGATGATCCTCCTTAAATTGATCTTATATAAATACTAGGTCAACTTGCTAAGGGATTTACTAAAAGTAAACCTCCAATCAATAAAAAAATGGAGCTCTCGAACGGGATTGAACCGATGACCTCATCCTTACCATGGATGCGCTCTACCGACTGAGCTACGAGAGCAAGCAAGCTTCCTAACTTGCAAAATAGTATCATATTCTTAAAGGAGCCGACAATCCTATATTCAGTCCTCATTATGAGGGCAACAATATCCATCACTAAATGGGCTATTGAAAACGATTCCCCTTAATGGGTATTTAAGTAAGTATCCAACCCAGTGATATTAATTTGGGTATATAACTTGTTTAATACTGCGTCTTCTTCCACCCCATTGGCCACTAAGTTTAATAATAACTCATCATTAATTAGGATATTTTGCTCGACAAATCGCCCCTCTTCCGATTTTTTCTCAAGGCCATAAAAGCCCCCACTTAATTCGATAATCTGAGTGTTTTCAGACCCCGTAATTAAACTTGGGTTTTGGATGATATTTTTATAATCCTTAATGGCGGGATCTAAATGAATCACAAACACATCAATGGAGTGACCTGCTTGGTTAAGATAGGTACAAGCAAATACCTGGCCTGACCCCGTCATTATCCCAGTTTCATCAAACATCTCATCTCGACTTTGTAGTTTAAAATGATCTAATTTGGCAGGAAAAAATTCACCAATAATGGCATGTCGCCGGGCTTTTAGTCGATCTAATAGCTGTGTGACCCTAGAAATACCGATGCTATATTGCTCTTGATTAATATTATTTTTGATTAAATCAACCTGATTTAATAACTCTAATACAACCTTCTTTTGGGGGACTGACTCAGGATCATTCAACTCAACCTGATGGGGCGTCACAATGCTTTCATTAACCTCTTCTGCAAATAAAAGGTGACTATTTAATGTTAAAATAAGACACCCAATTAGGGCGATCAATGATGGGGGTATTCTCATATCAGCTTCACTATACCAAAGGTTTCTTCAAATCGTCAATTTATCCCTCTTGTTTACACACTTATTATACCCCTAATAAAAACAATATCACTAGAGTGATTTGATTTTTTTTATTTTATTTGGTATAATTTATTTTCATCGGTCAATTTTTCAATATCCACCCCACTCTTTTCCTCCAATTTTCACCATTCCATATCCCCTTCTACTATTTGGCCACTCAACGCTGTGTAAAACAGCCCCCCCCCTTAATTAATCCATACAAAATCCCCGCTAAAGGAGCTAACTTTCAAATGACTTCAAAACGAAAAAGCAAAACCAAAGAAGAAGAAAATGCATTATTAAACAATGATGATCGTCTGGATATTGTTCAACTTCAAAAAAGCAGTATGAAAGACTTATATGAATACGCCAAGTCCCTCAAAATAGAAGACCCTAAAAGTTATACCAAACATGACTTGATCTTTAAAATGCTTGAAGCCAAGACCCAAGAAAATGGTCTCATTTTTACCAAAGGGTGCTTAGAAATTTTACCTGACGGCTATGGATTTATTCGAACCAGTAACTATTTACCTAGTTCTGAGGATATTTATGTCTCTCAAACTCAAATTCGACGATTTGGTTTAAATTCTGGGGACTGCATTTCTGGTCAGGTAAGGCCGCCCAAAGAAGGAGAGCGCTACTTTTCTATGTTGCGAGTCGAAGCCATTAATGACCTTAACCCTGAACAAATCAAAGAACGTAGCTTATTTTCCAACTTAACTCCCATTTACCCGGAAGAACAGCTCGTTTTAGAAACCACACCTAAAGAAATTTCTGGAAGATTAATGGATATCTTATCTCCCATTGGAAAAGGGCAACGGGCCTTATTGGTCTCGCCACCTAAAGCTGGAAAAACAACTTTGCTTAAAGATATTGCCAATGCCATTGCCGAAAATCATCCCGAAACCGTGATCAAGGTATTACTGATTGATGAGCGACCTGAAGAAGTGACTGATATGGAACGTTCGGTGAATGGTGAGGTGATCTATTCGACCTTTGATGAGCCACCTGAACAACATGTTCGAATCTCTGAATTGGTCTTAGAAAGCGCCAAGCGTATGGTGGAATGCCAACGTGATGTGGTGATTTTATTGGATAGTATTACCCGTCTGGCGCGTGCATATAACTTGGTGGTTCCGCCTTCTGGCCGAACCTTATCAGGAGGTCTTGACCCTAGTTCTCTACATAAGCCAAAGCGGTTTTTTGGAGGCGCTCGAAATATTGAGAATGGAGGAAGTCTTACTATTATTGCGACGGCACTTGTCGATACGGGGTCTCGTATGGATGATATTATTTATGAAGAATTTAAAGGAACCGGAAATATGGAGCTTCATTTGGATCGCAAATTGGCCAACCGACGGGTCTTTCCGGCCATTGACGTTATTAACTCTGGAACTCGAAAAGAAGATCTTCTTTTACCTGAAGAAGTCCTAAAAAAATCCTTTCTTTTACGCAAAAATATTGATTCGGATAGTGCCACTGAAGAATTAATTAAATTGCTATTACAAAGCAAGAGCAATGAGGACTTTTTAGGATCTGCTATTTTTGGTTAGCCATTACTTTTGATATTCGTCCCTCAGCACCCCCTATTTACGCCACTCAATACGACCCTTTAGTTATTAAGTAAGATGTGCCACTTGGGTCGCTTCCAACTTTCTCTAAATTCATCAATACTGGCTTTTTGGGACTCTTGCTCATACTCATTAGCATCATAAAAGAGCACAAAGTCAAATTGGGCATTTTTCTGACCAAATGATTCATCAAAAGATTGGGCTAACAAGTTAGGGGCAATGACCGCTCTTCCCATTACACTAGCAGATGGAAACGTCAGCCCATTAAGTTCCGAGCTTGATTCATATGATTTGGCCACTAGTTCTGAACAGACTAAGGCACTATCTGTTTCAAAACCAAAGTCATAAGGCCGTCATAAAAAGTGAAATGCCGTTAAAATCGCCTTTTCTTTAACGACCCTTGATATTTTGGGCCTTAAACTGGCCAACGAATCGGTATGCGTTGACCATGAAAATCGGGTTAATGATACCCCCGTATCGTAGGATTCTAGTACCCGAAAGGGCTCATTTTCTTTTCCTTTGATGCGCTCTTGATAATCGCTTGGATATGTTTTTTGTAACAGTTGCTCAAAGTCCCCTGATGGTTCCCCCTGTGCTTTTACCCAGGCTTGCAACTCAGATACTTAAAAAATACTGACGCTGATCATCGGGGGTCCCAATACATAAAGCCACATGGGGCCAAAAACCCGGAATACCTAAATCTGAGGGCTAATACCTATCTATTTTTTTAGATGTTTAAAAGATATAAAAGGCGGGTATACCACTATTGATGGGGATAATTAGGCCCCCTCTATCATGATCTTATGCTTTGCAAGACTTGCTTGCAGCCTTTATAATGTAAAGTAGAGATCCCATTCAAAAAAAGGAGTTATATTAGATTGCGCCCACATTTTTATTTGGTGATATTTCTTGTTTTCTCGTACTTCTGTGCGCCGCTTCTTGCCCAGGAAGGTGACGCGGCCGCCTCTGATGATGCGCCGGTCATTGAGAGTAAGCAAGTGAAAATGACGGAAGAGTTATTAGAAGCCAAGCGGAAAATCAAGCGATTACTTAAACAAAAGCAATACACCAAAATTAAAGCGCTTTTAGATAGTCTACCTGCCGACGCTTTGGATGCCAATGAACGCCGACTCCAATCTCAAATTAATACCTTTGAGAAAGTGGAGGCTCTGGAAAAAGAAAATAATGCCATGTTCGGGGCCGACGAGTCTCAGGAAGAAAGCCTGGTCAAAAGTCTCAAGCGGCTTTATAGGGGCGCTAAAAAAGCCATTATTGAACAAAAACCGCAACTGGCCCAGGACTTGTTGATCCAGATCTTATTTATGGACCGGAAAAACTTCAAAGCCAAAAAACTCTTAGAACTGGGTCTGAATAAACCCCTAGGGACTTATACAGTGCAAAATATGGAAGCTCGATACTGGCGTTCGTCTATTACTAATTATTATAGTGGTTTTCCATCTAAGTCTGTTGATGACCTGGTGATTTTATCGTATTTTGATCCTGAAAACCCGTTGATTTTTGAACGTATGGGATCCAGCTATTATAGTATGGGTGAAACTAAAGAGGCTATTAAATCTTGGAAACGGGCCTTATACTTTCGACCCAATGACAAAAACTTAAAAGACTTTGTGGCCAATGCTGAAAAAGAGTTATCTATTCAAGAGGCGCGAATCAAATCTGAATTGGCCGCTAAAAAGGACCGGCAAAAGCAGGCCGTGAACGATGAAAATTATCAGACTTTACGAATTGTGGCGGACTCCAATACCGCCTATGAATATGCACAAGAGGTTCAGACCCAATTAAAAGAAGGCCGTGCCATTGTCGTCGAAATGGATGACGGTCGTTATGCAGTCAAAGTACCTAAAAAGGGGCAGGCTGCTGCGAAGAAAAAATAATATAAAGGGGCGACTATGATCAAAAAACCAATTTTTAAACTGATACTTATGGCACTTTGTGTCTTTGCCCTGCCAGTATTGGCAAACCCAGATAAAATCGCTTTGGAAGAGCACTTAACCATTATTAGTCAGGACGCACTGAATACAATTTATGGGGAAGGCAATTTTATTGTTCGGGTCCAATTGGCCATGACGGCCCCTCGGTACCAAGTGAAATATACCGAGCAATCCAGCCCTAAAATGAGTAAAAAGAAAGGGAAAGGAAAAGAAGTTTATTTATTACCTGGTTATCCGGCTCTTAAAAATTTATCTCCCGATGCGATGAGTCAAATTCCCTTTAACTCGGTGACCACATTAATGGAATCTAAGGTCAGAAAAATGAATGTCTTGGTGATTGTTAATAAAGACATGTCTCGATCCTTGGCCAAAAAATCAGAGCCGATCTTAAAACAGCTCTTAAGCTTTAAAGCCTCAAGAGGTGATGCCATTAAATATGAATATAAGAAATTCTACTTTCAACCCGCCCAAGTGACCCAAAATATTACCATCTCAGATACGTCTGAGAAGGTCTTGAGTCTACAAAATATGTTTTACTTATTCTTTTTATTACTCTTTATTGGCTTTTTGGCCGTTTATGTATGGTTTAAATTAAAAGAAAGCAAAGCCTCTGCAGCCAGTGCTGAAGGGGGTGGCGGGGCTGGTCCGGTCAATGTCAATGTCAATCCGAACTTAGAATTGAAAGGTGCTGGCGGTGGCGGTGGCGGCGGTGCTGGCGGTAAAATGAGCATGGGAGAAGGAATCAAACAGTACTTTGATTTTGTATCTGATGCCAATCTTAATGAATTTATTATCTTAATTAAAGATAAAAAAATCCCTGCGGATATGTTATCAATGATCTTGTCATTTTTATCAGCGCCATTGGCCGCGCAAGTTTTAAGTCAGCTTGATGACCCGGCACTTAAAGCAGAGGCCACTGCGTTATTAATTGAACAGCGGCAAGGGAAACGAGAAACCCTTGATAAGTTGGAATCTCAGATCAAATCGGCCTTAGAGTGTTTTGTAGGAGGCCAAAAAACCTTTTCAGATGTCTTTGAATATGTGAGTGAGGACACCAAAAAAGGACTCCTGGACCAACTCAAACAGACCAATCAAGCCGCCCATGATAAGGTCCGCTCTCATATCTTCTTATTTGAAGATATTATTGAGCTTGATAATAATGACCTGGGCATGATCTTATCGGATTGTAATATGGAGTTACTAGCCACCTCCCTCATTTCAGTAGAACAAGGGTTCTATCAACGGATTGATGAGAACTTAACCAATACGGCCCGAGAAATGATCTCTCAATACTTGGAGGTCAAAAAAGAGAGTACCTCTGCTAAAGATATTGAAGCGGCCCAAGATTATATGATCAAGTTGGTCAAGAAATTAGATGAGTCCGGAAAAATAAGCCTCAAAAAAGAGGCAAATCCAGCATAAGGAAGGAATAAAAACATGGATATTATGGTATTTTTGGGGGCCGCAATTGCAATCATTGCCATTATGATTGGGGCACCTGATGTTCGAGAAAATATTATGGTGTACTTGCAACCCGCCAGTTTTATTATGGTGATCGGAGGAACCATTGGCTCAACTATGATTAGTTCATCAAAAGAGCAATTCAAAAATAATTTGATTATTATTCGACAAGTCCTGTTTCGACCCAAGAAACTTCAACCTAAAGAAGCAGTGGAGATCTTAGTTCATGTCTCAAAAGTCGCCCAAACCGCCAGTAAACAAGCCTTGGCCAAAGAAGGGGTCGGTAAAGGAGACGGGTTCTTGGAACGGGCCCTGGGCTTGGTGGCTGATGGGCTGGACAAAGACTTTATTAATCGGACCCTTGAAACTGATATCATGGAAATTCGACGTCGTCATACAACCATGAATACCAATGTGAAAACCATGGGCTCTTATGCCCCAATGTTTGGCATGGCGGGTACAGTTATTGGGGTTATTCAGGTTCTTAAGAACGTGACTGATATTGATAATATTGTAAGTGGGATGGCACTGGCGTTATTAACCACCCTATATGGGCTGGTATTAAGTATGATTATTTTTATCCCCTTTTCTAATAAGCTCAAAGGCATGTCTGATAGTGAGATTATGGTTAAAGAAATTATTCGGGAAGGGATTATGATGATCTTGGATCGTGAAATTCCTTTAAAAGTAGAGCGATACTTAACGGCCTATATTGCTAAAAATGAAATGAAAAATGACAAAAAGAAGAAGTCCTGAACCTGAAGCTGCTGATGATAATGACAATGTCGCCCAGACCGTATTTGGGGACCTGATCACCTTTGTGATGATGTTATTTATTTTGCTCTTTGTACTCTCCTACAATGAGCAGAAGAACGCGGACTTTGTGACCCAAATGCAAATTAAGTTTGGTGAGAAATTAGAAGAAAAGCAACAGTCAATGACCACTGATGCGCTATTGGTCAGTAAGATTGAGCACTATATCGAAAAAGAAAAGCTACAAGATCAAACTGAAGTTGTGGTGGATGAGCACCGCGTTAAACTTATTATTTCGCCACCTGTGTTATTTCGTAGTGGTCGGGCAGAGATGAGACCAGAAGGATATGAAATTATTTCTGCCATTGGAAAGGTCTTTGAAGAAGTACTCAACCCTCTTGTGGTTGAAGGCCATACCGATGATGTGCCAATTCATACTGCCCAATATGCCTCTAATTGGGAACTGAGTTTCCATCGAGCCTATACGGTAGTAAAATTTTTGGTGCAAAAATTTAAATTTATGCCCACACGGCTCTCTTGTATTGGCTATGGGGAATATCGACCGATTTTTCCAAATGATACCCTAGAGAACCGAAAGAAGAATCGCCGGATTGAAATGAATGTGATTCGGGTCTCTGATGTCGACTCACTTTAAATTAGGCTGATAAAAATTGGGTGATCATATTGACCGTATGATCGATACAGGTCTTATCATGCTGGCTGGACATAAAATTCGCTTCGTATTGGGACGGGGCCACATAAATGCCATTGGATTTCATATATTGGAAGTACCGGGCAAACTTCTGAAGGTCACAGTGTCCCATATCACTTAAATTTTGGATGGGCTGATCCGTAAATAAGAGCCCGAACATGGTCCCTGCTTGATTGACTTGAATCGGATATGAGTCACTTAATGTACGCAGTCTTGTGACCAGTTCAGTAGTAGCTGAAAGGGCTTGATCAAACTCGGTCTCTAGGGCATTTAAAGTCGCCAAGCCTGCCCGCATGGCCACTGGGTTTCCAGATAATGTTCCTGCCTGATAAACAGGGCCTAGGGGCGCTAGTTGGGCCATTATTTCTTTGCGTCCGCCATAAGCCGCACAGGGGAACCCGCCACCGATGACTTTTCCTAAGCAAGTCAGATCTGGTTGGATCTGATATTTTGCTTGGGCACCGCCAGGAGAGACCCGAAAGCCCGTCATTACTTCGTCAAATATCAGTAAGGCGCCACTGCTATCACAGACCCGTCGACAAGCCTCTAAAAAGCCTGGCTGAGGTAAAATCAAGCCCATATTTCCGGCCACTGGCTCTACGATTAGACCTGCGATTCGAGGCCCTTCTTTTTGAAATAGCTGTTCAAGGGCGTCGATATCATTATAGGGAATGACTCGGGTATTTTCGGCAGTGCTTTTTAATACCCCCGCACTATCCGGTTGGCCTAGGGTTAGAGAGCCTGAACCAGCAGCGACTAAAAATGAGTCAGCATGACCATGATAGCCCCCTTCAAACTTCACGATAACCTCTCTCTGGGTGACCCCTCTGGCCAAACGAATTGCACTCATACATGCTTCGGTACCAGAATTCACAAACCGGATCTGTTCACAAGATGGGAAAAACCCTTGAACGGCTTCTGCCAACTGGATCTCCCATTCACAAGTTGCCCCAAAGGACGTCCCATCTGCAACCGCGGATTGGGCAGCTAACACAACCTCTGGATGGGCATGGCCCAAGATCATCGGACCCCATGATAAGACATAATCAATATACTTTTCACCTGTATTACTAAAAACATGAGGCCCCTTGGCCTTTTGAATGTATATTGGATCGCCACCAACGGCTTTACAGGCTCGAACTGGACTATTCACACCGCCAACTAATATTGATTCTGCTTTTTCTTGGATATGGGTTTGGGTACTCAAGTTTGCTCCTTTTTTGACCCATAAGACTGGGCATATTCTTTGGCATAATAGGTGATAATTTTATGGGCACCGGCCCGCTTGAGGGCGATTAACTGTTCTTCAAATGCGTCTGCTTCGCTAACAATTCCCGCGGCGGCAGCCGCTTTGATCATGGCATATTCCCCAGAGACATGATAAGCCAAAATAGGTCGACGTTGCTGTGCCTTAAGCTGATGAATAATATCTAAATAAGACATCGCTGGTTTGACCATAAGCATATCTGCCCCTTCGTCCTCGTCCAATTGGGCTTCTCGAAAGGCCTCTTGGGATTGTGTGATAGCCATTTGATGATGGGCACGATCCGAAGTAAAGACATCCCCTGCCCCACCGGCCTGTCTAAAGGGGCCATAAAAGGCGGAGGCATATTTAACGGAATAAGATAAAATGGGCAGATGAGTAAACTCATCTTGATCTAGCTTTCCTCGAATGGCCTGGACCATTCCATCCATCATGCCAGAAGGGGCAATGATATCCGCACCGGCTTTTGCATAAGATAGGGCAATATCTTGGTACCGGGCTAGTGTTGCGTCATGATCGAGTTCACCGTCTTTTAAGGGCCCACAATGCCCATGATCAGTGTATTCACAACAACAGCAATCGGCAATAACCAATAGTTCTGGAACCTGCTCTTTAATCATCTGGATGGCCTGTTGAATCACGCCCTCTTGATCACTGGCCGATGAGCCCTCATTGTCTTTATGGGTAGGAATGCCAAATAGGATCACGGCAGGAATCCCCAGTTGGGCGATATGAGTGGCCTCTTCAACAATATTGGCTAGGCTATGTTGATAACAGCCGGGCATACTGGGAATTTCTACGGACTCTGATCGGCCCTCATGAATAAATAGGGGCATAATCAGATCCTCAGGGCTCAATCTGATTTCCTTCATAAATTCACGAATTTGGGGGCTTTGTCGATTCCGTTGCAAGCGCTCTACTGGATAGGCCATGTCTGCTCCAAATACTTTTTGCCCATAGTAGCATAAATTGGTATCTCGGGCAAAAGCGCTTGGTCTACCCATCGAAATAGGTAATATTCCTATAAATTACGCCCCATCAAACACGTACAAAGTGCATCCAAAGAGGCCGCCTCTAAAATGACTGGGTTCTGCTGATTTTTCTTGACGATACCCACGGATGATTCACCAAAACAGATGGCTTTGATTTTAGGTAGGTCTGGACACTGCTCAAAAAAGGTCTGAGCCAATTCGCCGCTGGTTAATACCACCCGATCATTTTCTTGGATATCCAAGGCCTGTTTTAAGACTCGCTTTACTGGCCGATAAAACGGAACATGATGGACCGTGGCACCTTGGGCCTTGAGCCCTTTTGTCAACGTATCCGGTGAAGCGGTACTTCCCACGATAAATATCTCGTCATTCCCTAGATCACTGGGCAATGCGTCTATGAGCCCTTTGGATGAATAATCGCTGGGAATTAAGCTGGCTTTAATGCCATATTGAGACAATGCCTCTGCGGTTTTGGGACCCACGACACTTAATTGCTTACCAGCTAGGATACGAAGATCACTCCCAAGCTGGTCTTGTAATGCTTGAACTAAAAACTGGACACCGTTTCGGCTTGAAATGATGACATGAGTGGCGGTCTTGATCTGGGCTAGACAGCGTTCAGCGTCTAGTTTCATCGGCTCATAGCCAAGCAAGGGATAATTGAGCACCTCTGCCCCTAATAAACTGAGGGTACTGATCCATGGTTGGACTTGCCCTGGGGATCTTAATAAAATAATTCTTTGGCCAAATAAGGGACTATGCTGAGTCCATTGGAACTGCTTAGATAATCCCACAACCTTGCCTACTACTAATAAACTGGGGTGACTGATTTGTTCATCGTCGCGTTGTTGGGTAATGCTAGCTAAAGTGCCCGTAACTTGGCGCTGCTGTGATGATGCGCCTCGATAAATCAAACTGGCCGGTGTATCGGGCCCAAAGCGATCCATACTTAATAGATGATCCACAATTTCAGATAAATGGGTCACTGCCATTAAAAAAATTAAGGTATCGGCACTAGGTAGGCTTTGGGCGCTAGGAGGTAACTGGGTATCCAGGGTGCCCGTGACTAGAGCTACTGATCGGGATAAGTGGCGATGGGTAATAGGAATACCGCCATAAGCCGGAACTGCAAAGGCAGAGGTAATACCAGGGACAATCTCGAAGGGAATCCCATGGTCACTTAAGACTTGCATCTCTTCACCTGCCCGGCCAAATACCAACGGGTCCCCGCCTTTGAGTCGTAATACGATATGGCCAACTTTGGCATGGCTGATAAGTAAATCGTTGATCTGGGATTGTGTCGCGATATGGGCCCCTTTTTGTTTACCAACACTTATACATTGGGCCTCGTTTTTGGACCACTCTAAGATACTGGCAGGGATTAAGTGGTCATATAAAATGACATCCGCTTGCTCGATGAGCCACTTGGCTTTTAAAGTGACCAATGACGGATCACCTGGCCCAGCACCCACCAAATAGACCCGGCCGGTTTTAGGCATGTTTTTGGATCCATGCCAAAAGCTCTTCAGATAATAACTTGGCTGCGTCAATGGCAGATTGGCCTTGATAGATACGTTGTGATTGCCATAATTGGTCCTGGCTACCAATCATAAACTGGGCCGTTAATTGGTTTTGCCAATATTGAGTGTATAAGCCAAATGGGTATCCACAGTCTAACCCTAAGTGTTGGAGAACTGTCCATTCAAATTCAGACTTAAATGCCTGCTCAGGCTCGGTAATGGCTTGACACGCTTCGATGAGTTCTACTCGATCACGTCGTACCTGCAAGGCAATGACACCCTGCCCTGGCGCGGGTGGGCATTGGCTGGGATCTAGTGACGCTGAAATTCGCTCTGTTAAGCCCAATCGGATGAGTCCTGCCTCAGATAATATAACCGCATCGTATTCACCGTCATCACATTTTTGGATTCGGGTTTTCACATTGCCTCGGATCGGTTCAATCTTACCTTGGTAACCTAAGGCCTGCAACATGGCTTTTCTTCGCAAACTATCCGTGCCGATCCGGGTTGCCTCACCCAGATCTGTCCAGGAGTGATAAGGCGAATTTTGGGCAAGAACAATACTATCTCTTACCGCTTCTGGGGTTAGAAACCCAGCTAAAACCAATTCATCTGGTGGCTGACTGGTCATATCTTTGAAACTATGGACCCCAATATCGATTTGGTCATCTAATAGGGCTTGCTCGATGGCTTTGACAAAAACCCCTTTTCCTCCTAATTCCGATAGGCTCTTCTCTTGATTGATGTCTCCTTCGGTTTGGATAAGGCAGCGGTCACTTTGGTACTTAAACTGCAGCTGCTGCTCCACGCGCTTTGACTGACACTGTGCCAGCTCAGATGACCGGGTCCCTATCCTAAGACGCATGTCTGCTTCTTATAATTGAGCCAGCGCTCAAACGCTTGGCACTCTTCATTTAAAATCTCTTCAACTTGACCCAACTCATCTTTTCGGGTCTTAATATTCCGATCAGCGATGGTTTTGAGGTCTCCTACTGTAATAATGGGGACCTCTAATTGCTGATGGATCTGGGGATCAATATTTCTTGGGACCCCCAAATCGACCATTAAACGGGGCCGTGCATCTGCCATTTGAGACAGCGTTAAGATCGGGGTTCTCGCACTGGTTGCAGCGATTAGAATATCAAATTCATGTAAATGTCGATCCAAGTCTGATAGGGCCAAGCTGGTCACTTGATACTGTTCAGCCAAGGCTTTGGCTCGGGCAGGGGTTCGATTAATCATGACCAAATCTGGATGACCCAAACGCTCCAGTCGCATGAGGGCCCGTTCACCCATGACCCCGGCACCCAGAATCCCGATCCGGCAACCAAAATAGTCTAATACTTGTTCTCGAATCGCTTCAATGGCAATAGATCCCACCGAATAAGCCCCTTTACTGATCTGAGTTTCAGTACGGACCCGCTTGCCCACAGCAACTGCTAACTGAAATAATTTATTAAAAATAGCGCCTGTGGCATTGGCCTCATAAGCACTTTGATAGGCCCCTTTAACTTGGGATAAAATTTCGTTTTCGCCTACTATCATCGACTCGACTCCTGACGAGACCCGAAATAAATGGGTCATGGTCTGCGGTCCTTCTTGTCGGGTTACAATACGTTGAAGTTGATCGTCGCTTAGGCCTTTAAATGTGGACCAATAACTTAATAAATATGAAAAAGCAGCGTCCAGATCGTCAGCAGCAATATAAATTTCGGCCCGGTTACAAGTCATTAAAAGAATAATTTCATCGATGGGGGCCGTACTAGGAATCCCCTGATAAAACTCTGTGATCCGTTGTTTGGTAATCACGACCTTATCGAGCTCTTTAATAAGAACCTGGTGATGACTACTCCCTAATACGCCAATATTCATATGTTGGATTGTAGCTAGGATCAGGTTCTTTGGCAAGGTTTACCCACTGTTTTAACGCCTATTATTAATTTATTTTTTTATCTTTGAGTGATACTATCTTTATGGGTCTGGCTCTTTTTTTTAGGAAAGCGCAATTCATTTTGGCCCATCCGCCTTAAAAAAATGAGTATCTATTTTATGAACGTCAGTATGCCTTTATTCTATATTCTTTCCACTCTTCTAGTTTTACTAGGAGCCGGCTGTAGTCGCTCTGGATCTGAGGGGCTACCGAACATTGATTCTTTAGTCCCAACCCAGGTAGAAATTCATGGGCAATCCTACGCTATTACTGAATATCAAACCCAAAGTGAGATGCCAGATACCAAGTTAATTTTAGCGTCAGACTTTTTAGGATTAGATCAAGGGTTTTCAATTGACTGGTCTGATATTGGGATCCCTAAAGAGGGGGCCTTTTCCCTTACCTTATCCTTTTCTACTGACTCTTCTGACAGGTCTAATGATACAGGGCCTGTCATTCAGAGCTGGTCACGATCTTATACGCGGACCCAACTTTTAGAAACAGATGTATATTATCTTTCGTTTATCCCTGAGTATCACCCCGTCACTGTTGGACTCTTGGGGACGGGGGTGGACTTGGACCTGGCCCGATTTTCAGGGTTCTCGTTTCAAAATACTCAAGAAATTGCAAATAATGGTGTGGATGACGATCAAAATGGGGTGATTGATGATGGGGCGGGGGCTGGGTTTTTAATCAATGATCATGGGATATTAACCGCCACTAATGATGCGTCTGACTCCCGGGATCATGATACTTATGTGGCCAGTATTATTGCCTCTTTGCCTTTAGATGAGGTCAACTTTCGAGGTATCTCTGATCAGCCCGGCTTGGTCTCGCTACTGCCCATTAAGTGTATTAACGATAAAGAGGACTTGAATGATTCGGCCCATGAAGCCGCTATTCGCTATGCCATTGATGCAAAGGTCCCGCTCTTGAATGCAAGTTTTGGGAAATTTATCTTTCCTGACACCATATCTGATGCCTACCAAGACGCTCTTGATCAGGGTATGGTGATTGTGGCGGCAGTGGGCAATGACGGAGTGAGCACCCCTCACTTGCCTTGTAACTATCATAATGTGATTTGTGTGGGAGGGACGGACTCACTATCCAAGATATGGTCCCGAAGCTCCTGGGGAGCGGTGGACTTTGTCTCTTATGCCAGTGATGTCCTGATCGGAGGCCCTTTAGCTTATGGGTCAGGCACCTCCTTTAGCACCCCTATTATTACCTCGGCAATTAGCAAAATAATGAGCTACTCCGGTAACTATACCCGCGCCTATGCTTATGACCTACTGGCCCGATATGCCCAGGACTTGCAAGACCCCCTAAATCGAGACGGGTTAGGGGTCATTGACTTTAAGGGCCTGTCTGAAGAATTTGTTTCGTTTTCCACCTACTTACTATCTTTTCCACAGTATCCACAGTTACACCTTTCTTTTATGGTGGCCACTGACCGACATCGGGATACTGTGACACGTGCCGAACTCCAATATTTATATCTCAATCAGACCCGATATTCGATTCATCGGGTCCTTTATACGGCCCCTTAATCGACCCTATCTAAGCTTGGTTTATTTCTTCTTAATTTTTTATTAATCTATTCTTTATCTTTTTATTATCGATGATTGATCGATCACTAGTACCATTATCACCAACTCATTATTAAAGATTTATCTTTATTTGAATGACTCTATTTTTCTATCAAGGATCCCCTTATGACCACCCAATATAAACTCATTGCATTCTCTGCTATCACGCATCGTATCGCCCCACTTCAAGATGCATTGGATCAGAACTTGTCATTACAACAATACTTCTTAACCCAATTAATTCATGCAAGTCCCACTAAAGACCAGAAGGCGTTTTGGTTGGGTGTTGATGCTGAAATCACCGGTGAATTAAAAGGGCATCTGATTCAATTGAGCTTGAACCAGTTACTCAAGCAACATTCCCTTCTCAATGCCCATTTTTCAGATTCAGGGATGCATATTGCATCCTATGACCGTATTCGGGCCATTGAACTTCGGCCAGAATTAAACTTTGATGAACAGGTCTCCCGTTTATCGGACTTTTCCCATTGCCAAGATCGGCCCCTTGTCCAGGCGTTTTATCAATCTCAAGGTAATCAAAAGTGGCGCTTACAACTATGGATCCATCACCTCATTGCAGATGGAACGGCTGCCGGTATTGCAATACACTCACTCAATAAACTCTATCACTCGCTTTCGTCTCTGGATCCGGTTTGGGGCATTGTTGAGCGTATTAAACCTGCACTTAAAGATGAGTTACAAGACCTTTGTTGTCGACTTGGTGGGACCATTTTCCCGCCTATCTTATCGCCACTTCTCCCCTCTCCGATCCCAGGAAGCGTGTTAATGCCCATCCAAAACCAAGTTAGAGAGAACCAAAAACGGGTCATTTCGAGCCCTAAATTCTTATCCGAACTTACTCAACTAGGCCAAGAAATAACCGACTCTGCTTGTGTCTTTCACTTAGATGATGAACAACCAATCACAGATCAATCCCCCTTATCTTGTCGAAATGCAACCCTAACACTGCCTCAACATTCCCAAGAGGCCTTACTCAAGTATGCGCGTGTTTCTGACTTTGCTGAGCTTAAACCTCATAAAGCCATCAGCCTCATCCTGGAAGCTCTTTTTTATCAAAGCATGACTCAGATCAATCGTGGCCAATTCCCCCTGGCACGTCAACCTAAATCTGCAAGACACTTTCAATCAATTATTGGGACCCTTCAACACCCTAACCATGCTTTTGGGGTGGATTATGTGGCCATTTCAGAACTTTTTCCTGGCCCTGTACGTTCTGACATGTCAGCCTCTGCTATTATGCGTGCCATCATGAATACCCAACGGAACACCAAAACCCGCACCTATCATAAACAGGTTCCTGCCGAAGCCTTGCTTTTGGGCTTGGGAATGAAAGGAGCAGCTATTGAATTTAATTATAAAGATATTGATATTGTTCCCCAACTGAATGGCTGTGAAACAACTCGTGCCCAACGTTTACCTGAAAACTTGTGGTGGTGGGGGCCCCACTACCAGGTCCGACTTACCTGTGATGTGGATGCGTCAGATCTCACTTGTATTAAAGTCGCTTTTGTCAGCTCTCATATGCCTGAGGGGTATGCGGATAGGGTGTTAACTCAATTTAATGAGAATTTCCAGGCGCTTCTTTCTCAATAAATAACCCTGGATCTCGCCTCACTGCACCTTTATCAGCACTTGCAGCTAAAAGGGCATAGGCTTGAAGGGCCCGAGAAACTGTTCGCTTTCGTTTGGTGGGCTGATAGGCCTGATGGCCCCGTGCACTCATGTCGGCTCGGCGCTGATTTAAGGCCTCTTCACTAATGTCCAAATCAATCGATCGGTTGGGAATATCTATTAAGATACGGTCCCCTTCTTCAATCAAGGCTATTTCTCCGCCATTGGCTGCCTCTGGGCTGATATGGCCAATGGATAAGCCTGATGTTCCGCCTGAAAACCGGCCGTCAGTAATTAAGGCACAGGACTGGCCCAAGCCTTTGGATTTTAAATAAGAGGTCGGATACAACATCTCTTGCATGCCCGGTCCGCCCTTAGGGCCCTCGTACCGAATCACAATACAATCTCCTGCCTCAATTTTATTTAATAAAATGGCAGAGACCGCATTATCTTGAGACTCAAAGACCCTTGCTCGGCCCTTAAATACCAAACAAGACTCCGGAACACCTGCTGTTTTGACAATACAACCATTTCGGGCCAAGTTGCCATATAAAACACATAAGCCACCGTCTTGGGAATACGCGTTTTCACATGTTCGAACACAACCTTCTTTCCGATCCGTATCCGCCTCGTCATAGTACTTACCTTGGGAGAACATTTCCTTGGTCCGTACCCCGCCTGGGGCAATTAATGCCCGTTTTTTAGCGTCATCTAGACAGCTTTCTCGACCGATATCATTTTGATTAATCATTTCACCAAGGCTCATTTGGTTCACCGTGGGACAGTCCAGATGTAACAGACCCCCACTAGCCAACTCCCCTAAAATAGAGGCAATGCCACCAGCTCGATTCACATCTTCCACATGA
The DNA here is from genome assembly GCA_002716485.1 of Actinomycetota bacterium. Lineage (GTDB taxonomy): Bacteria > Margulisbacteria > Marinamargulisbacteria. The sequence goes on along the minus strand of PBBE01000035.1, from coordinate 8,897 downwards.
TAATGAGATGACGGGGCCACTTTACATATGGTAGGCGTTGATAATGAGAGTCGATTGATATCGGACATGCCAAAGTCAATCCCTGCCTCGGTGGCCAAGGCCAATAAATGAAGGACGGTATTGGTAGAGCCGCCCATGGCCACATCCAATCGTATGGCATTTTCACATGACTGTTTGGTTAAAATAGATAACGGTAGAACGGACTCGTCTCCGTCTACATAATGCGCCTTGGCCAAATTGACAATTTGCTTGGCTGCGGACATAAACAGGGCCTTACGGTCTTGATGAGTGGCCAAAATGGTGCCATTACCCGGCAATGCCAAGCCCAGGGCTTCATTTAAACAGTTCATTGAATTGGCTGTAAACATACCTGAACAAGACCCACAGGTCGGACAGGCTGCGTTTTCATATTCTTCTAACTGTTCATCAGTCAAAGATTCGTCGCCACCCGCCACCATTGCGTCTACCAAATCAATCTTTTTTTCCTTACCGTCACTGGGTAATATCCCGGCTTCCATGGGACCCCCTGACACAAAAATCGTGGGGATATTTAATCGGGCCGTGGCCAATAACATCCCTGGGGTAATCTTATCGCAATTGGAGATACAGATCATAGCATCTGCAACATGAGCGTTTACCATATACTCCACCGAATCCGCAATTAATTCTCGAGATGGTAGAGAATATAGCATGCCCGCATGACCCATGGCGATTCCGTCATCTACTGCAATGGTATTAAACTCAACGCCAACACCACCCGCCTCATCAATGGCTGCTTTGACCATTTGCCCGACGTTTTGTAAGCCCACATGTCCGGGCACAAATTGGGTAAATGAGTTTACTACTGCGATAATGGGCTTTTCAAAATCTTGACCTTTAAATCCCGTGGCTCGCCACAAGGCCCTGGCCCCTGCCATCTGGCGACCATGGGTACTAATTTTACTTCGGTAGGGTTTCATATTAATGCTCCTTTTTCCATAATGGTCGCACTGGAACAGTGACCGTTCTTCTGACCCTATTGTATCAGGGTAAAGCTGACTCTGTCACTGGGGCTAGACGGTCTAACTTGACTCACTCATTAATAACTCGACGATATTCTGATAGACAAAAGGCTCTTTAAATAAGTGCTGACTTAATTGATGTGCGGCGGTGAGTTTAATGGCTTTTTGATCGTCTGACAGACATTGCCGGACCTCATGGGCGATCCGATCTGCTGAAATTTCAGCTTGGACCAGTTCCTTGACCACTTCTTTTCCTGCCAAAATATTGGGCAAACTGACATAAGGCAACTTGATTCTTAGAATATACTTAGCTACCCAATAACTGACTTTGGATAAGGCCGCTAAGACGACCATAGGGGTCTCATAAAAGATGGCTTCTAATGTTACGGTCCCTGATGCACATATTACACAGTCCGCATTGGCCAATATTTCCGGACTTTTTCCTTCATGAATCTCGACTTGAACACCCTTTTGGGTCACCCGCTTTTGAATTTGATGACTAAAATATGGATCTGAGAGTACCAATACAAATCGATAATGGGCATTATCGGCGCGTAACTTGGGGATCGCGTCTAACATTGCGGATAGGTAAAATTGTATCTCTTGTTGTCTTGAGCCTGGAAATAAGGCAATTAAAGGGCCCTGCTTGTGGATACTTTCGATATTGGCTTTGGGAGGCAAAATATCGGCCAAAGGATGGCCGCAATACATGACTTTATCACATAACTGCTTATAAAATTGATACTCTTGTTCAAAAATCGCAATAATCTTATCACTAATATCAATGACTTTTTGGGCCTGCTTTTGACTGCCCCAAATCCAAAAATTAGGGGTAATAAATGAAATAATAGGGATGGCCTTTTGGGCCAATATTTTAGCGATCCTGATATTTTGGTGTTGAAAATCAGCTAAAATAACCCGGTCAATATGGGTCTCACTGACTGATTGTTTTAATATGCGATAAAAGCGCCTTAAGGTTGACCATTGTTGGAGCATGCCTTGAATACCAATGGCACTGGTATGGGTAATATCTAATAAAAACTCGTCTACGCAGCCTTTCAAATGCTGACCGCCGATCCCAATAATTCGACAGCTTGGGTCGGTGGTTTTCAGTTGTTGGGCCAACGGGGCCATAAGCATATCGGCGGACTTTTCACCCGCGATCATTAAAATGGTCTCAGTTTGCCTCATTTCCGTCTTTACTGGCCTTTTTAGTGAGTCCTCGCTTGGATTTTTTGGTCATAAAATCGATCATGTATTCGGCTTGCTCTGACGCTAAGTTAAGGGCCTGTATTTTTTTTATTGCCTGGCTATTATTAAGTTCTGATCGAAAAAACAACTTGTAAATCTGTTTGATCTCTTGGAGCGTATCTCGACCAACGCCACTACGACGTAGCCCTATCACATTGACCCCTTTCATTTCAGCTGGGTTTCCTTCACAGATACAAAATGGGGCCACATCTTGAGGTAAGCGGGTATATGCTCCCACCATAGCTCCGGTCCCTATTCGAACAAATTGATGAATACCGGTCATCCCCCCAATAATAACGCTGTCATCGACTTTGGTATACCCTGCAATATTGGTCATATTAGCGATCATGACCTTACTGCCAATCTCACAGTTATGGGCGATATGAACACTGGTCATAAGTAAGTTATCGGACCCGATCACTGTGAATTGATTCTTTCCAGTGGCACGATTAATAGTGACATATTCTCTGATCTCATTTCGGTCCCCAATAATAACACCGGCTTTCTCCCCTTTGTATTTAATATCCTGGGCTTGGGACCCAATCACAGATCCAAAGTGGATCTGACAAGATTCCCCGATACGGCTCCATTTTTCGATAAAACAATGGGCCTTGATCTGGGTATTATCCCCGATAATGACATTGGCACCAATGATACTATTGGGCCCGACACTGACGTCTTTTCCTAAGATGGCACTTCGATCCACAAAGGCTGTGGGATGGATTTGAGGTCGGGATAACACTTCAGATAATTGAAATCCGATGAGACCCTCACATACCACTTTCCCATCTACTAAGGCTTTGGCGTTCATCTGCACTTGGTTTGAACGTTGGCTTTTGATGGCCAGTTCGACTCGCATCTGATCACCCGGTGTTACCGACTCAAAGAATCGAAGCTTATCCGTACTAATTAAGCGTCCGACCCGATCACTAAGTTCTGATTCTTTTAATAATAAGAGCCGGCCTGCTTGGGTTAATGATTCAATAATCATCGCGGACGGCAGCTCTGATACCCCTTGCTCTGAACTTGAAAAAAAGGCCTCATTTAAGCTGCAATTTTTGATGGCCATAATATGGGAGCCGGGTTCAATATCAAGAACACGGTCCACCATTAATACCCCCGTATTAGCGCCTAATAAACCCTTGATTTCTTGGCTATCAATATATGTCTTGGCTGATGTCATAATGTGTTGCTACCCTTTTAATTTATATAAGCTCTTAGCCCTATTATTCCACTCTTTTAAAGAGAGTATATCATATCTTTGATTGGTTCAGATATAGACCGTCATAATATAACAGAAAATTTCAATGTTTAACTTTTCAAAAAAATGGGAAGCATATTCATGCTTAATGATTCATTTTATAGGTTACCTTGGATAACAAGGGATTTAATAGGGTACAAGTTTGGAATATAAGGTCATCATGTTATGATAACTATATCTTTATTTCTTTATATAGAAATGAAGTTTGGTTCTTTATGCACGATTCACCCTTTTATTTCATTTTTGAAGTCGGAACCATTTTGAGAAAAAAAGGGAGGTCTAATATGAAATCAATCATGATATGTTGTCGAAAGTGGGGTGCACTTTTCGGGCTCATTGCCATTACGAGTCTTTTGGGTGCCTGTGCCGCGGCGAATGACGCTAGTTCTACTAGCTCCTCGAGTAGTGATAGTAGTAGCTATTCAGGAAATGTAAGTTTATCAGGTTCAGTATATGCACTATCTTCGGATGTCTCTCAAGTGCAGTCCAGTGCCTCTCAAGCACTTGCCCGACTTTCGTCACAAAGGATTAGTGAAGCGAGCACCAAGGATTTTGGCGGCTCACAAGCTGAAAAAATCTCCTCTGGGACATGTAAATTGAAGGTGTACACTGCCACTGGGGCCACTGAAGAAACGGGCATTGAGTCCAGTATCACCGATGGGACTTATAAGTTTGATGTGAAGCCCAATCAAGGGTATGTGGTCTCTTGTGAAACAACAGGGAAAGATTCACAAGGAAAAGAAAACAAATTGGTGGCCAACTCCTATGCCTTTGTTGAATCGTCTGCGACCGCTGTTTCTCAAGATGTGGACCCACTAAGTGAGCTTTTATTTGATGTGATGACCGAAGTCGTCAAAGAGCGAGGGTTGGATATTTCAGGTGAAACGATCCAGATTTTGGTAGAGGCCACTGCATCGGCATTGTCTACGAAGCTTTCAAGTAATGCCCTATCTTTCACCTCTCAAGTTGAGCGTACTGACGGGTCAACAGCCACTAAAAAGACTCGAGAAGAGCTGAAACGAAAAGATGTTGTCGATGGTATTATGAAAGAAGATAAGAGTTTTAAAGCGGCTGAAGACACGCTGAAATTTGAGCAAATGAAAGCCTCGTTTGAAGACGGAACACAGACATTAGCAGACGCCAAGCGATTGGTTCGGGAGTGCTTTGATGTGGCCTCACGTCGGTCTAAAGATGAAAGTCAAATCCCTGAATTTTATATTACCCAAATCGCACAAGCTTACCTGGATAATAAAACTATTCTAGTGTCTAAATTTGTAGAGGTATATATTAATAGCTTGGCATCTGAGTTAAGTCCCTTAAAAACAGTCTGGGCTGCAGATAACTTCTTAGAAACCCAAATCATTAGTAATATGCAAACCAAGTTAAATGCCTTTTATTCGACATTTTTTGATGATACTGGAAAGCTCAAAAAAGATTCCGACGGGAATTTAATAATTGATCAAATTGAAAACTTTGAAAAATTTGATAAATTAATGTTAACCTTTCCTTTTTCAGAAAAAGACAAGTGGGTAGGAAGTGATGCCGTCGTTAAAGATATTCAAATGACGCCGCTACAATTTGTTTTATCTTGGTCACTATCTGATCTAGAGGACCTTGAACGTCTTCAAGATTGCTCGTCAAGCTCTATTATCCCTTCCGCTCAACAAAGTCTTTGTTCTTCCTACCTCCAAATTGATTCATCCAGTAGATTGGATAACTTTTGGGACCCTATGTACTTAATGTTAGAATTGGATTTGGTCTCTATCTCTGCAACGGATAGTCTGCCCAATATTAATGACGATTATGTGAATTTAAGACCGGTATGGGATGATGCTACTAATACCCAAAAAGATGCCTTTGAGGCCCACCTCCACTTACAATATCATGCTCAAAATACGGGCTTTGATGGGGCTGGTGCCGCTATTGTCTATCAAAAAACAGACGGCGCCTCTAGTACGATTACCCTAAGTGCTTGTGATAATGCCCATGGCGGACCCGACGAGGAGGCTCAGTTTAAAAATTTAGAGTTTTGCCTATCGCCTGAATATCATGACTCTTCTAGCGGGCAATATGGGATTAATACAGCGGCCTTGGCCAGTAACTTTGATAGTACTAAAGCCATTCAAGTTAAGTTAATCAAATCAGATAGTACAGAGGTTCTTTTATTTGAGCGGACAATTCGCAGGTTTGCGATGGCGCCACCTAATTGGGTATATCCTGGGCCAATGCCTGATTTTGCTCAAGGGACACATACCGATTATCGACCTGAGTCCATTTTTACTGATGATAGTAGTGTTGAGGTAACCCTAGAATGGTCGGCCACTGAACCGGCTAACCTGGGTGATGACCTGGAGCTTCGTTATGCTGTCTTTGTTCATGAGACTGCCATCAAAGTTGATATTGAAGGGACCCATCACGTTGATGACTTTAGAAACAAGCCTCAGTTTAAAGATGCTGTGGATGCCTTAAAAGGTCACTTTGAAACCACTAACACTGCATTTACTCCTGACAATATGGCCATTGAGAAAACATCAAATGCTAATTTAAGCGGGGTCGATTTTTCGAACCTGCCATTTGACAACAAAGATGAGTTCTTACATTATGTCGCGGATAACTCCCATGTCATGCATGACGTAATGAATACACATATGCCTACCGACGGGGCCAGCACCACGACATATAACTACCATGATGATCAGATGTATAACCCTGACTTTATTTCAGCCCCTGAAGATATGGGCTTTGATATGGGGGATATGGGATATGGCAATGACTTTCATCATTCCAAAGAGATTTATAATAGTTTCGAAGACGATGAATTTCTAGATGAGACCCAACTTGATATTGAATTATCAACAAAGGCCTTTGATGAAGCGCAGGGACTTGAGATTCGATATATGGTAGAAGTAGAGCCACTGGTCTTTGAGAAAGGGACTGACCATATTGTCTGGAGTGGACCTCGTTCCTTTTCTGAGTTGGTGATCTTACCTGATAATATGTTTGAAGGCGATAAAAAAGATCATGGCTTTTCACAACGCTATGATAATAAATATAGTGCGGATGAAGTGAATACCATTAATTTGACCGTGAAACTCAATATCGAAGATTCTTGGTTAGAAGGCTTACCTACGACTGGATACACATGGCGAATCGGGATTTTTAAGACCATGAAGTTTCCCCATTGGGAACCGATCTTTTGGGAACTGTGGGATTCTAACTCTGAGATTGTCACGAATCAGGCCGCTAAGCCAGTGGCGGTCAAAGAAATTGGGAGCACCTTTACGGTCGGTGATACCGTTACGTTTGATCCTATTTTGATCTCAGATCCCTCTAGTAGCGATAGCGTGCTTCAACGTGATGGGGTCTATCAGATCTTTTTATGGCAAGATGAAGATGGGGCCGGTAAAAGTGGTCAAATTGACCTGGATACGACCAGTAACTGGTACTCTGAGTTTTTTATTGAAGGGTTTGCTGATATGCACTTCCCCCCTCATAAGACCAATATTCCTGAATATATTCTCTGGAATCAGTATGGAACCCCCACTGATGTGAAGGGTGCCATTCAGCTGAATATCTTCTAAGCATTATTTATCGGCGTCTTCAATTTAGAAAGGCAGCCCAATGGGGCTGCCTTTCTTTATATTGGGACTAAGCAATACGTGACAAAAACCCCCTTCCTGAATTAAACTATGGGGTATGCAAGATAAAGTACCGCCACAGAATCTGGATTCGGAACAGTCGCTTCTTGGGGCCATGATGCTCTCAAAAGAGGCCACGGCCTTAGTCATTGATAAATTAAAGTCTGATTACTTTTATCGGGGGGCTCATGCCCATATCTTTCGAGCGGTATTGGATCTGTACCGTCAAAATGAGCCGATTGACTTGATCACAGTGGCCAACCAACTCACCAAGGCCAATGTCTTGGACGAGGCGGGAGGACGATCATATCTTGCCGATGTTTTAGATAGTGTGCCCACAGCCCGAAATATTACTAAATAAGCGGATATTGTTATTGAGAAGGCCATATTAAGACGATTATTAGATACCGGCAGTGAAATTGTTGCCCAATCGTTTGATGACTCGTTAGAGGCTGAAGAGGTCTTGGATTATGCCCAAAAGACCATCACGGAAATTTCCAAAGAAGGGGTGCAAGATGAGTTTGTGCCGTTAAAAGAGGTCTTAAATACCGTCTTTGATAGTATCCAAAATACCTATGATAATGACGAAAAGATCTTAGGGGTCCCCACCGGGTACCCCGACCTGGATAAATTCACATCGGGCTTTCAACCTGGTGACTTGATTATCTTGGCGGCCAGGCCTTCTTGTGGGAAAACGGCCTTTGCTTTAAACTTTGCGGCCAATGCTGCGGTTCTTAAACAGATGCCGGTGGCTATTTTTAGTTGTGAGATGCCCAAAGAACAACTTGGAATGAGACTGATTTGTTCGGAAGCAAGACTGGACTCGAAACGGCTTCGAACTGCCAATTTGCAAGATCATGAATATAAGGACTTGGTCCAAGCGATGGGTAAGTTATCGGAATCGCCGATCTATATTGACGATACGCCTGGAATAACGCCCATGCAACTGAGGGCCAAGTGCCGGCGATTGCAGGCTGAAGCCGATGTCAAATTAATTATTATTGATTATTTACAGCTCATGAGATCAGGGGGTAAAAGAGTTGAGAGCCGCTTTCAAGATGTCTCTGAAATTGTGCGGGAAGTCAAAGCCTTTGCCAAAGAGTCTAAGATCCCGATTATTGCCTTATCTCAGTTGAGTCGTGATGTTGAAAAGCGGCAAGATAAACGGCCGCAGTTAAGTGATATCAGGGAGTCGGGTGAAATTGAACAGACCGCAGATCTGGTCCTGTTTATTCATAAAGATGAGGCCTATGACCAGACCCAACCTGGGATTAACCATATCCAATTGGTGATCGCCAAGCAACGGAACGGGCCAACCGGACATGTGAACTTTGTCTTTCGTAAAGATATTTCCAAGTTTATGTTGGCGGCCACGCAACAGGATGTGCCTGAGTAAATGACGACTCGCTCCCCGTTTAATGTTTGGGGGATTCTGGTATTGGTCTTGGTGTTGGCTCGGATTGGGGTCATCGCTCAAGAGAATACATTGGTATTGGATGCCCACCAGATTCATTTTAGTCAAAATGAGCAAGATATTTCGGCCAGTGGAAATGTGCATATACATTTGGATGAATTTGATGTTCGTACCCAAGCATTTAAATTTAGTGTTCGGGACCAATTACTGGCCTTGCCTAGCCCCTTTTCGTTCTCGTCTTCAGATATTCGCCTGGATGCCAATGACTTCCACTATAATCTAGAAAATAATACCGGTGTCGCCACTCGCTTTGATGCTATGATCCAGCGGCT